>JBDTPD010000220.1:0-6747 GCA_039932855.1 Chitinophagaceae bacterium
TGAATTTATTTAACCGCGAAACAGGTACGTTCCGAACTTACCGTGACGCTGCCGCTTTTGATGCGGGGAATATTAATAAAGCCATTCTTGTCATTAAAGAAGATAAACTGGGAAATTTATTATTGGGTACAGAAGATAACGGGTTGCTGATATTTAATTATAAGGATAGAATCATTAAACAGTTCCAGCATATAGAAAAAAATCCTACCTCGCTGGCGAGTAATCTTATCAGGAGTTTATTGGTTGATAAAAAAGGAAATATTTGGATCGGCAGTGTCAATGGTGCGCTTAATTTATATAATTCTACTGCTGGTACATTTTTTCATTATCAGAATGAGCCAGACAATGCGTTTAGTTTATCTCAAAGAACAGTGTCGGCATTGTTTGAAGATAACCAGGGAAATATATGGGCAGGCACACATCGTGGCGGTGTGAATGTATATATGCCAAATACGGAAAAATTCAGGCTGTACCGCCAGGAAGCGAATGTGAACAGTCTTAGTTATAATGATGTAAAATCTTTTTGCCAGGATAGTCATGGTAACCTGTGGATAGGAACAGACGGAGGCGGATTAAATTTGTTTGATGAAGCAAAGAATGATTTCCATCATTATAAATATGATCCTTATAATCCGAAGACGATTGGCTCTAATGAAATATCAGATATCACAGAAGACAGCCAGGGAAATTTATGGGTAGCATCGTGGGGAGGCGGATTGAATTTATTTAATAAAGAAAATAAAAACTTTACCCGCTTACTCAATGATCCGAATAATAAAAATTCGATCAGTTCTAATTATGTACAGCAGACTTTCGAGGATCATAATAAGAATCTGTGGGTAGCTACCTATTATGGAGGGCTGAATTTATTTGATCGTGCCACTAAAAAATTCACGCGTGTTACTGAAGATTCATTGAGGAAAACAAGGTTACTGGGAAATAATGTAGTTTCTATCAATGAAGATAATAATGGTAATCTCTGGATGGGCACCGATGATGGCGGTTTGAATTGCTTGAATTCAAAAACAAAACAGTTCTCTCATTATTTTACCAATGATGAAAAGAAACCTGATATCCGGTTGATCTTTGTTGATAGCAAAGGAAGATTATGGATCGGGCAGACAGGATTATATCTTTTTCACCCCGAACAAAATTCCTTTTCGCTTTTTACTGATAAGGCTGGCTTATCAACAGAGTTTATTAAAGGAATGCTTGAAGATGAAGATGGCAATTTCTGGATCTCTACTTCCAATGGATTAACGAAATTCAATCCTGAAAGTCTTGCTTTTAAAAAATACAATACTGCAGATGGATTACAGGGGTTGGAATTCGAGGCCAATTCTTTTTTAAAAACAAAAGATGGGCAGATGTTTTTCGGAGGCATGAATGGCTTCAATGCTTTTTACCCGGAGAATATTAAAACGAATACATTTATTCCGCCGGTTTATATTACCGACTTCCAGATATTCAACAAGAAAATTATTGCCGGAGAAAAGGATTCACCGTTGGAAACGGATATCAGTCTCACTAAAAATCTGAAGTTATCTTATAAGCAATCAACTTTTTCTTTTGGTTTTTCTGCTTTGAATTATACGGCACAGGAAAATAATCAGTATGCATATAAGTTAGAAGGCTGGGATAAAGACTGGATCTATATAGGCAATGATAAAAAAGCATCGTACACCAATTTAAGTCCTGCTACCTATGTGTTTCATGTAAAAGCATCTAATAATGATGGTGTATGGAATGAACAAGGTCCTTCTATTGTTATTACGATCACTCCCCCATTCTGGGGTACCTGGTGGTTCAGAATATTAGCATTGGCAATTATCATTGCTGCTGTTATTGGTTTTTTTACATTTAAAAGAAATTTAGAGCTACGCAAACTCGAAGAAAGAAAAAGAGAGGAGATGCACCAGGTGCAGTTGCAGTTCTTTACCAACATTTCTCATGAATTTCGTACACCGCTATCATTGATCCTGGGTCCATTGGAAAAATTGCAGCGCGAAGATTCGCAATCAGCGTTTACTCATTATTATAAGGTCATTCATCGCAATGCTAACAGGCTGATGAGCCTGATCAATGAACTGATGGATTTTAGAAAATCAGAATCCGGTGTGTTGAAATTAAATGTGATGCCGGGCAATATGGATCTGTTCCTGCATGAAATTGCTGAAGAGTTCAGTGAATTATCTATTCAGAAAAAAATAAAATTTACTACGAATGTCACTGACAACACACCGGAATTTTGGTTTGACCGGCAGGTGTTGGAAAAAATTGTGATCAACCTCGTCAGTAATTCTTTTAAGTATACAGCTGATGGCGGTGTGATCAGCCTGGATATGTTTTCATCGCTTGATCAGTTCAAGCCTTCTTTTGAAAATGAATTGATCCTGAAAAATGAGTATAAGGGAAAACAATATATCTATTTACGCGTAGCTGATAATGGCATTGGTATTTCCAAAGAATCAATTGCCCATTTATTTGAACGCTACTATAAGATCACAGAATCTCATTTAGGTTCAGGAATTGGATTGGCGTTTGTAAAAAGCCTTACTTTCCTCCACAAAGGTTCATTGTATGTCTATAGCGAACGAAATAAAGGAACGGAGATCGTTATTGCTATTCCTGCCAGCAAGGAAGATTATGACAAGAAAGAAAGATGGGTAAAAAGTAATACGGAAGGTGGTGCAAGGCTGGAAAGCATTCATTCCAAATACGAGCTTCCTTTTGTTGATGAACAAATTGCACCGGCCGAATCAACGCGTACTAATACAATGCCGCATATCCTTGTAGTGGATGACAATGAAGAGTTACGTAATTTTTTAAAAGAAAGTTTAATCCCTTACTATCATATCACGGAAGCAACGGATGGCCATGCCGGATTAGCTAAAGCAAAAAAAGAATTTCCTGATCTGATCATCAGCGATGTGATGATGCCGGGAATGGATGGCATTGAATTTTGCAAACGCATTAAAGAAGATATCGAGACCAGTCATATTCCTTTTATCATGCTTACAGCGCGTGATGCACTGGAATCGAGAATTGAAGGCGTAGAATCCGGTGCTGATTTCTATTTTGCCAAACCATTGAGTATCCATTTACTTGAATTGACCATCCGGAATATTTTTACCCAAAAACAAAAACTAAAGGAACGCTATCTCACCAGTCATCATGCAGAAGTAAAGGATCTTGTACATTCTAATCGTGATAAAGCATTCCTTGATCAGCTCATTGCGATCATTGAATCGCATTTGACCAACCCGGATATGGATGTAGATTATATCTGCACGCAAATGGGAATGAGCCGCACAAAGTTGTATCAGAAAATAAAAAGTATAAGCGGCCAGTCTATTGGTGAATTCATTCGTACGATCCGCTTAAAGAAAGCAGTACAGACCATGACGCACCAGGACATATCGATCACTGAGGTGATGTATAGTGTGGGGATACAAACGCAATCGTATTTTACAAAAGCGTTTAAGAAAGAATTTGGGAAAACGCCTTCGCAGTTTTTAAAAGATTTAAGTAAGTAATATGGAACACGGATGACACAGATTAAATGGATTTCACGGATTTAGTTTTAAAGTAAGGTCATATGCTAAGAAAAAATCCGCGTAAATCCATTTAATCTGTGCTATCCGTGTTCTAATAAAAAAATGCTGTTCTCTCTACTGCAGGATCAAATGTTTCGCAACGACTGATTTATCAGTTACGTTGGTGATCCGTAACAGGTATACACCAGGTTTCCATAGGCTTTCTCTTGTAATCAGCATTGCCTGATTCGCACTGCTGACCTTAACACTATACATTTTTATCACTTGCCCTGTTGTATTCAGCAACTCCATGCGGTAATCCGCTTTTGGCATTTGCTGAAACACCAGTTGAAACTGACTGCTAACAGGATTCGGATAAATATTTATTCCCTTCACATTGCTGTTGGTTGACAACAACAATACATTTGAGTAACTGACTCGTCCGTCATTATCTACCATCTTTAACCGGTAGTAATTTCTATCTGGCAATGGTTGCTGATCAACATAGCTATAATGAGCAGGGCCATTGTTGGTACCAGTTGCTGCTACATTACCCAGCGTGCTGAAGTTTTTACCATCACCCCTTCTTTCCAATTCAAAATGACTGACATTCTCTTCATTTTCGGTTGTCCATTCTACTACGATGATTGACCCATTTTGTTTAGCAGTAAAACTGCTCAGCTTCAATGGAAGAATTAATAACGCATTTCTCCAGTCACGGTCGGCATTACCACCTGTTGCCTGCAATGGTCCTTGCGCGCCCGGTATTGGTGGATTACCGATACCTCCTGTTGTTGGATTAGGTCCGTTTACCAGATCAAACCTGTCATCGATACCATCACCATCTGTATCAGTTCCGGTTAAGGTGACAATATCATCGGGCACACCATTGGTATTTATATCATGTCCTTCCTGAATATCCATTTCGCCATCATTATCTGTATCGGTATCAAGGTAATCTGGTTCATCGGTACCATCATAGTTGAACGGAACAAGACCTCCGGCCGTAAACACACCGCCTTGCGTGTCATAAGTATCTGCCAAACCATCACCGTCAGCATCACCTGCAGCAGGTAATACATAACCGATCGTTGGTTGCCCCTCTACGTTATCCGTGATACCATCATTATCTGCATCGAGATCAAGGAAATTAAAACGGGCATCATTGTCTTTGTTAGCAACGGTGGGGTTACCATCGTAACGCCCGTCATTATTACTATCTGTTGGAGTGATCACTGCTGGCGTACCAGTACCCGCAGGATCGCTTGCACCTGAATGTCCTGTTTTAGGGTCAACGCTGTCTGCGAAACCATCACCATCTGCATCAACAAAGCCATCTATTCTTCCATCATTATTTGCATCAGGTAATCCAGCTTCACGAAGATCAGTAATACCATCGCCATCACTATCAATATCCAATGAATTAGGAATACCATCACCATCAAAGTCGGGCGAACCTAATCCTGTTCCGGAACCAGCAGCACCGGTATTATTGGCATCGACGCTTTGAGCGAGGCCGTCATTGTCTGTATCAGTAACATTATCAAGAATGCCATCCCCGTTTGTATCTACACCACCAGCTTCGATAACATCAGGTATGCCATCATTATCACTATCAAGATCAAAACTATTAGGTATGCCATCACCATCTTTATCAAATGCGGTACAAACTCCTGCGCCATTCAAACCACCGCAGCCGGTGAAGTCACTATCCATATAATTAGGTATGCCATCACCATCTGCATCGCCTGCCGGATCTTCTGTCAAACCAAGTCCGGGATATTCGGCAATATCCGGTACGCCATCGTTATCATCATCAAGATCAACTGCATCAGGAATACCATCATTATCAAAATCAAGATCGATAGAAGCCAAACAATTGAAATAACTGTACGCACTACCAACACTATTCTGAGTAATGATACCAATTGCACTACCAACGATACCCGTAAGTGATGAATTAAAATTCATCGTACCATTTGGTGCGCCAATAAGAATATCTCCGCTACCATTCTTATTTACATCACCGGCATCACTCACACTGGCACCAAGTAAATTGGCTACTGCTAATGCGCCGGTTTCCTGCACCAGGAATGATGGAGAATTGATAGGACCTGTTGTCGTTCGTCCATAATATACATAGGCTTTACCTGAAGCTGCGTTAGCAGATACAAGGCCTAATACGCCTGTGCCTAAACTGATAGCGGTACCACCAGGTTCACCAACGATGACATCAGTTATTCCATCGCAGTTGACATCACCGGCTGTACTGACACTAAAGCCAAATAATAAATTTCCCTGTACAAGTCCGAGCAGGTTAGGTCGTCTTGGACTTGTCAACTGAGTTGAACCAGTTGTTACAACACCTGTAGTGCTTCCATAAAAAATATGTGCCTTACCGACTGCGACTAATTGCAACGATAATGTTTGTTCTAATGATAATGGTTCCCCTATTATCACGTCTGCTCTGCCATCATTATTTACATCACCGGCATTGCTGACGCTATAACCAAATAATGTTTGTGCTAATAAACCGGGTGCCTGCAATGTTGTATTCGCACCGGCTACATTATTAGCCGTTATACCAGTACCACTTCCATGAAAAACATATGCAGCACCGATTGCTACTATTCCTATGGAGGCGGGTGCCCCCACAATGATATCATCGAAAGCATCATTGTTGACTTTGCCTGCTGTACTAACACTATAACCAAACAATCCTCCTATGAGGCCGCCAACTATTTTGTGTGGTGTTGTACCTAATCCGGTACCACTACCGAGATATACATCTGCTCTGCCACCAAGATTTACTGGAATTAAATTGAGATAGGCAGGACTTCCTACTACGATATCTGCAAATCCATCGTTGTTTACATCACCGGCATCACTGACACTGAATCCATATAAAGGATTTGCAGGGGCTGAAGCAAGTATGCCAAAATCAGCCTGGTTAAGATTCACAGACAAGGAAACAACAGGTTCAGTATTTACATTTCCATCAAATGTATTTCCATAATAAATATATACACGACCGACAGTAG
This sequence comes from Chitinophagaceae bacterium, assembly GCA_039932855.1. Classification (GTDB taxonomy): domain Bacteria; phylum Bacteroidota; class Bacteroidia; order Chitinophagales; family Chitinophagaceae; genus JAJKIP01. Next base: position 6,578 of record JBDTPD010000220.1, read on the forward strand.
AGCTTACAGTGCCTATTCCTATTGTCAGATCCACATGATCACCGGGTGCACCGATCACTACATCATCAAATCCATCGTTATTGATATCTCCTGCTTTGCTGACACTAAAACCAAACAACGCACCAGCAAATGCTGTTGGCTGCAATGCTTCTGACGGAGTAAGCGCAGGG
>JBDTPD010000221.1:0-6744 GCA_039932855.1 Chitinophagaceae bacterium
TCTCTCCGCATCGAAACACAAACAAAACGACGGCTTTTTGTTGTTGCATTGATTAAAGAGTAACATTCAATCCAAGTGAAATTGTTCTAAGCGTTGGGTAGGTAGCAAAATTACCAGTCGCCGGATCTTTGTACTTGTAAGGATTAATAATGTTCCAAAGATTTTCACCGGTTACAAACACACGGCAATCAGGAATCTTATATTTATCAGAAATTCTTTTTGGCATAGCATAAGAAAGTACCATGTTATTTACACGTGATGTAGTGCCGGGCAATGCCCAGAAAGTAGAATTCTCTTTAGCCAACGGAGCATCAGCACGTGGATATTTTGCATCCGGATTTTCTGGAGTCCAATGATCTTTCCAGAAAGAAGGTGCACCCTGGTTAGTTGTTGGAACTTTTCTTGCTTCGGCATCAACAAATTTCTTACCGCCGACTGCGAATGCTACGTTGGCAAGTAATCTTAATGTTTTATAAGAAGCAGAAATGGTGAATCCAATGTTGAACAGCGTACCTACATTATTAAACATAGGAGTGATATCCTTATCATCGATGACACCATCCTTATTAATATCTTCAAAATCCATGAATCCAACCTGTGGTTTCTGTCCACCGATCTTATAGTTTGGATTTTTTGCCAGCACCGCATCTACATCTGCCTGCGTACGCAGAATACCTTTTGAAATGTATCCGTAGTTACTGCTGGTATATTTTTTAGAACTCTTTCCGATCATGATGTCAGAATATTCTGTAACACCACCGAGTTTACCTAAACTATAAAATCCCTGTACAAGCATGTTATCAGAACTATTGAAGAAGGCGTCGATACTATAATCCCAATCCTTGCTGATATTTCCTTTATATCCAAGCACGATTTCTGTACCCCATGCATTCTGAATACCATTATTAACAAGACCTACGTTGATACCGGTTGTATAAGGGAACGTGGCTACTGCTAAATCATCGAATCCATCATACGTGTGCCTGTTCCAGATATCAACAGACAAGTTCATACGGTTATTGAGGAACGTTGCATCCAATCCATAGTTCAATGTTCTTGCCTTTTCCCAGGTAATATCCGGGTTAGGATAAATGTTTGGATCAAGACCGTTGGTGATAGAACCACCGAACAACATACCGGTTGTTTGAGTAAAGCGTGCTTTGTACTGGTAAGATTGAATTCTGTCATCGCCGATCAAACCTACATTCACACGGAACTTCAATGAATTAATAAAACTGATATTCTTACGGAAGAAATCTTCCTGGCTGATTCTCCAACCAATACCAAGCGCCGGGAAAAGACCCCAACGATTTCCCGGAGGGAAATTAGCAGAGGCATCATAACGACCTACGAACTCCAATAAATATTTATTATCGTAAGAATAGCTAAGACGACCAAGATAAGAACGCTTACCTGATTCAGTCGCACCATTTAATTGAATCGTTGTAGTAGCTGCATTGAATGCAAACATCTGATCAACGCCAGGTATCTGCTGACCATCACGGTATGTGAGGTAGCTATCACCACTTGCTTCAGTTTGTTCGGCTGCAACCAATACATCAAAATCATGCTTACCAATTTTTTTCGCATATCCTGCAGAAGTGATCAACTGGTAGCTATTGTTATAGTTTACGCCTTGTTGAAGACGGTTTGTATTAGAAATAGTAGATGTCGGTGAACCTGTCAATACATCTGTATATAGTAAACTGTTTTGACCAGACCTGTTAAAGTTAAATACCTGGTAGGAAGGGAAATATTGTTTGCTGGTACCTGCCCTGTTCAATTTACCGAATTGAACTTTTGCAAAAAATCCTTTCAATACCTGCGGATGATAGTCGATAGTCGCATTCAATGAGAGACCTTGCGAATTTGATTTTTCATAATCCCCGGAATTGAAAAGCGCTGTCGGGTTCCAGGGTCCGGGAGGATTTGGTGATTGCGCCCAGTTGTTCGGTAATCCACGGATGGTTAACGGTACCCATTGCGGAGTAAGAAACAATGCGCGGATCATCAGATCTTCTGTTTCTGTGCTACTACCTTTCAGCGTTTGCCTGTTGTTGACAGAATAATCTGTACTCAAACTGATGCTGGCAGATACGCTCGGAGAAATCTTTGCATCCATTCCTGAGCGGATGCCATACTTAATAATATGTATATCTCCGAAGTTGCCGCCTTCATTATAATAGTTACCTCCTGCGAAGAAGGTTACTTTATCTGTACCACCACTTACGTTGATGGTATGACGCATGAGGCTGGCTGGTTTCCATAATTCATCATACCAGCTTTTATAAGGTTGTGTTTTAAGATAATCAAGATCAGCTTGTGAGAAACGAACGTTGTTGGCAGCATTGGCCAGCTCATATCCATCGTTCAGCATCTTTGCATGATCGTAAGCACTTAATGTTTTAGGCTTGGTAGAAGCAGTTGAATTACCAAAATAACCGGAGTAACTGATCTTTGCTTTACCAGGTTTACCTCTTTTAGTCGTTACCAATACGACACCTTTAGCACCGGAGGCACCATAGATTGCTGCCGATGCATCTTTTAAGAATGAAATACTTTCCACCAAACTCGCATCAAGGTTATCGAAGTCTGTTTTAGTGACGGTCAATCCATCAATGATAAATAATGGATCCTGTGTTAACCCCAATCTGCCTGATGCGGCAAAGAGCGTGGGGTCACGTATAGTGATAGTGGTAGTAGCACCTGGCTTACCGGAAGTAGTGCTGACTCCAACACCAGGAACACGGTTAGCTAATGCAGTACCCAGGTTGGCTACCGGGAGATCCACTACATCTTCAGCTTTGATAGTGGCAACTGAGCCAAGAAGGTTTGATTTTTTCTTATTACCATATCCAACGACGACTACTTCATCGATGTTTATATTCAGCTTGGCCATGGATGCATCGAGTGATGAACCACTACCAACTTTTATTTCAAATAAACTGAAACCAACGCGGGAGAAAGTGACGATCGATTCAGTAGATGGTACCTTAATAGAATAAGTACCTTCTGCATCTGTCACCGCGTTGTTGTTCGTATTTTTTACATGAACACTTACTCCCTCCAGTGGAGTGTTTGTTTCTTTGTCAATTACCTTACCGGTAATTGTCCTTTCCTGTGCGTAGCTGAGAAAGGAACTACACAACAGAAAAAAAAGCAGTAGCGATTTTGGCAGTCGCAAACAATTCATATGGCTTTGTTTTAGTAGTTAGAGGCTTCACTTTATCTGCTGATAAAATGACTATTGTTAATTTTGGTTTGGTACATCGTTAGTTATTGAGCTTTGGCCTGCTCACGTTCTTTGATCCTTTTCTGCCAGTCCTCTCCTTCTTTCTTCATATCATATCCGGCCTTTGATAAATAATTATTGATTCGTCCTTTGTATATTCCGAACATCGCGTGTTTTTTATCAGACGATTCTGCATCCATGGCTACTTCTCTTGCTTCTTTCAGCCAATCATATATCTGCGCCTTTTGTTCCGTTGTCAATGTCGGTATCATATCCAGGTAAGCGGTGTAAGTAATAGGAAAAACGCGATAGGTCATTCCGTCTTTTACCTGGTCAACCTGGCTATCGGTAAGACGTCCTTTTATATGGGCCACAAAAGCATTGTGAAGCTGCAATAGTTGGGAAGATTTTTTTTCTTCTTCCTTTTGTATAGCAGCAGTCTCTTCTTCTTTTGGTAGTGCTTTTGCTTTGATAGCGTCAACAGCTGATTTATTCTGCTGTTGTATATCGTTTAAATTAAAATACTGGTTAGCGATTTCTTCCAGTGTTCTTTTATAATTAGCAGAATCAGTGATACCAAGTGTGTTTACAATCTTTGCGGACCGTTCTGTAATTGCTTTTTTGTAATCGGCCTGCTGTTGTTCAGTAGTTGTTTGCGCATAAGTGAATACGCTGCAGCAAACAACTAACAGAATGATCAACAGTTTTTTTATGATGGGGGATAAGTAAGAAAGGGCGATAGAGTACGGATCCAACCCGGCAGGTTGTTTCCTTTCATGAATAAAATTATCATTGACAAGCATGAGCCGTTTCATCGAAATAAGCATTTAACCGTTAGAAATGAGGGAGAGATAAATCCAGGCAAACCAATTCCTTTCAATCAGACTAAAGGTAGGAGTGAACACAACCGGCAACAATGTAAGGTTTTGCTATAATGATGGAATATTTTACTATTCCGGAAAAAAATCCATTATCCCACCAGACAAGCCATTTTGCCCTTAATTAACGGTTTTCCAGCGATAAAACGGAGTTGGGCAAACCTTCAGAACCTGCCTGTAATGTAACATTTCCCTTTTTTTGGCCTGTCCGGACGATTACCAAAGCCATCCCTTTCCAGCACTTTCTTTGCGGCAGTTTGAATGACTGTAAATCGGCCTCATAACCGTTGTCAGTTGCCTCTATCTTACCTTCACCGGTGAGAGAAAAATGCACCAGGTTATCTGCATCCGGTACCAGGTTCCCATCTTTATCAAGTATACGAACCGTGATGAATGAAAGATCATTTCCATCTGCCTTCAACACTTTTCTATCAGCTATCAATTCAATTTTTGCAGGTGCACCAGCGGTGTTGATTCGTTTGACAAGAACAGTCTGTCCATTTTTTCTTGATACAGCCTTCAACTCACCGGGTTCAAATGGCACGCGCCACATCACATGTAATTCATCATTATTTTTCTTTCGTACGCCCAATGATTTATTATTAAGAAATAATTCTACTTCATCTGCATTATTATAATACGCCCATACATCGACTGTTTGACCAACCTTCCACGACCAATGAGGAAAAAGATGTAACACCGGTTTAGATGTCCATTCACTCTGATACATATAATATACATCCTTTGGAAAACCAGCGAGGTCAATGATACCAAAATAGGAACTGCGTGCTGGCCATGGATAAGGAGTTGGTTCACCGAGATAATCAAAGCCTGTCCAGACAAACAATCCTGATAAGTAATCATACTTCTTAATAATCTTCCATGTTTCTTCATGAGTAGATCCCCAATAAGCTGAGACCTGGTCGTATGCAGACACTGTATAGTCAGAATTGCCATTCTCTACAAATTTCTGTGGTGATTTTTGCGGCCACCGCTTTATAGTATCGGAAGGGAAATCATAACTACCGCGTGTAGCAAGTGCAGACATGTTTTCTGTACCGATCATTTTTTGCCCGGGATAATATTTAGGGAAATCGGCATACACATCATGATGGTAGTTCAAGCCAACGACATCCAATGCGCCGGAGCGATACATGTAATTCTTCTCAGGTTTCCATTCACTCAACGCAGCAGTAACAGGTCTTGAACTATCCAATGATTTTATAATATTCACCAATTCTTTTGTAATAGAAATACCGGTGCTATCAAACTGTTCGCGTATTTCATTACCAATGCTCCACATGAACACGGAAGGATGATTTCTATCGCGCTTCACCATATCTTCCAGGTCGGTCCTGTGCCATTCGTCGAAGTCGGCAGCGTAATCGTATTTATTTTTTTTCTTGTGCCACATATCGAATGCTTCATCAATAACAAGAAACCCCATCTTATCGCAGAGATCGAGTAATTCAGGCGTAGGTGGATTGTGTGAAGTGCGGATAGCATTACAACCCATTGCTTTTAATATTTTCAATTGCCGTTCGATTGCTCTTGTATTGACAGCAGCTCCTAATGCACCAAGATCGTGATGCATACAGACGCCCAGTATCTTCATTGGTTTATTATTGAGAAAAAATCCTTTCTGTTCATCAAACCGGAAAAATCGGATACCAAAGAAATGGCTATATATGTCAATGACCTTTTTGTCTTCAATAACCTTCACTACAACTTTATATAAATCAGGAGTAGTTACTGACCAGAGCTTTGGGCGATCAATATCAAGAGTAAAGTCCAGTGGAATACCAGAAGAGTTGATCTTTACTGTCTTTAACATTTGAATCAACTTTATCATTACCCCTGTACCATCATAAATTTCGGCTTGAATTTTTATTGATGTATTATAAGCGCTATTGATCAGACCTTTAATATTAATGGTGGCTTTCTTTGTATCAACTACAGGTGTTGTAATAAACAAATGCTGACGATCTACAGATATCTTATTGATAAATGTTAGCCGCACATTCCGATAAATCCCTGAACCAGTATACCATCTTGAATTTGGTTGCTGACTGTTATCCACTTTTACAACAATAAAATTTGCAAAAGATGACCATTTCAGGTAACGGGTAATATCGTATTGAAAAGAAACGTACCCATTAGGACGTTTGCCTAGCCATTGACCATTGATCCATACTTCGCTATTGCGATAGACGCCATCAAATTCGATAAAAACATTTTTATCATACGCTATTGATGGCATGACGAACATCTTTCTATACCAACCAATACCTCCCGGTAATGCGCCGCCTTGTGTAGTAGCAGGATTTGTTTCACTAAAATCTCCTTCAATACTCCAGTCATGAGGAAGATCGAGTTTGCGCCATTTGGAATCATTGAAGTCTCTGTGAATGGCATTGGTATCATTTCCTAAAAAGAATTTCCATCCCCTATTGAAATCAGGAATTGAATTTGAATAAGATTGCGCAAAGGATAACCGTGCAACAAATGATAATAAGAATATGAGTAGTAATTTCTTCATTTAATGGAACTATTTTTTAGCCACGGATGCACGGATCGCCTTCGGCGATATAAGTCCGTGCATCCGTTGCTAATGTATTTTCCTATTATTTAATT
>JBDTPD010000222.1:0-6717 GCA_039932855.1 Chitinophagaceae bacterium
AAAAAACAACTGACCCGATTATTGCCTTTACTGTTTCTCAACCAGGTGCTGGTGGTACGATCTTCAAAAATCTTGATGGATCATCTCCTGACGTTCCAAAATCATGGGTAACCAATAAAGGTTTCGAAGTAACATTGGGTGGTGCGATCGTAGCGAAAAAAGATGTACAATGGAATATGGTTGTTAATACAACATTTGTAAAGAATCGCTTTAATAGTCCTTCTATTGCAAATCTTCCTTTCTTAGCAAATACTGGTGGCTTACATGGTCAGGGTTCATCCGGCGCTTATGCAGAAGTAATTGCCAATGGCCAACCGCTTGATGTTTTCTACCTCCCTACTTTTTTTGGTTTTGATAAGGGAACTGGTTTAGGCCAGTATACATTGACACCTAGTTATGTGGGAGATCCTAACCCAAGTTTATTCCTCGGCATCTCAACAGATGTAACGTATAAAAAATGGTCATTGACTATTAATACGCATGGTAGCTTCGGAAACAAGATCTTTAATAATACTTCTATGAGCGTTACTAACATCAACAACATTGTTGGTGGTAGAAATATCCGCGCGGGTCTTGTAGGCAATGGAGAAAGCACTTCAAACTTTATTACTCCTTCTACCCGTTTCCTTGAAAGTGGTAATTATATCAAGTTTGGTAATGCAACGGTCAACTATCGCTTCGGTAATCTTGGTAAATCAATTAAAGCAGCAAATGTTTATGTAACTGGCACTAACCTTTTTGTTATCACTAAATACAAAGGATTCGATCCTGAAGTAAATGTCGACAAACAATTAAATGGTGTGCCTTCATTAGGTATTGACTATATCGGTTATCCAAGTGCAAGAACATTTGTAGTAGGAGTGAATTTCTCTTTATAAAAAGAAACGAAGAACATTTTGCTAATGAAAAAATTAATAAATATGAGACTTTCTAAAATAGCAATTTCTGGTTTGGTCTTCCTCAGTATATCCGGATGTACCAAGCTTGATCAAAAACTGCAAAGTACCATTCCGTTTACCCCGGGCAGTTCAGATGTTGCAAGTCTGCTGACCGGTACGTACAATGACCTGAATGGTTTATTACACGGACAGGATCAGTTGTTTTCTCTTCAGGAAACAACAGGTGATATGTGTCTGGTGCCAACCCGCGGTGGTGACTGGGATGATAATGGTGTATGGAGAGTATTGCACCTGCACGCATGGACAGTTACGCACGGACAGGTAGCAAGCGTATTCACCGGAGTAGGTAAACTCGAAAGTGATGCTATATCAACACTTGCGTTTAGTCCTAATGCCACACAACGTGCGGAAGCCTTATTTCTTCGTTCATTGGCACAATTCTATTTTCTCGATTTATATGGGCAGGTTCCTTACAGAGATGTAGTCGATTATAATTCTATCAAAGCTGCACCAGTATTAAAACCAGTTGATGCTGTTGATACAATTAAAAATACACTGACTGCAATTATTTCTCAGCTTCCTGCAGCGAACAGGCCTTACCTGGCCAGTCCGGATGCAGCGAGATTCCTGCTGATGAAATTATTATTGAACAAAGGTGCATTTATCAATCGAGCTGCTCCAACATTTGCTGATGCAGATATGCAACAAGTGATCACGCTGGGTAACCAGATCATAGCTGCTTCACCTGCTTATTCACTTACACCGAATTATTTCGACAACTTCGGTCCTAACAATGCAACAACAAGTAAAGAAGCAATTTTAGCATGGCCTAACAATGGTTCTGCCAACAACAATGGTCGTGCTGCTGGTGGTATCAATGCACGCTGGATGATGACGCTTCACTACAACTCATGGGATCAGAATAATAACTATGGCAACTCAGGTTGGAATGGATTCAGCACTGTTGCTGATTTTTATAACACCTTTGGTGCGGGTGATAGTCGTGTAGGTAATGTTGCTTATGCTGGTGTTACTAACGTATCTGGTTTGAAACCAGGATTAGTAAGAGGACAACAGGTAAACGAAAATGGTGTAAATATTACCGATCGTCAGGGTCGTCCGCTTGCATTCGCAGATTCAGTCCACAATATTGAGATCGATGCTACCAAACTGGAAACAGCTGGTATCCGCGTTGTAAAATATGCACCTGATTATGCCGCTTACAATACAGGTAACCAAAAAAATCAGTTACAGATCTTCCGTTACTCTGATGTATTGCTCATGATCGCTGAAGCAAAAATGAGATTAGCAACTCCGGATGTTGCAGGCGCTTTAGTGCTGATTAATCAACTGAGAGCAATCCGTGGGGCAGCACCTGTAGCTGCTATGCCATTGGTTAATCCTAACAATACAGCTGATCCGGCTACACTGCTTGCAGAAAGAGGTCGTGAATTGTATTGGGAAAGCTGGAGAAGAGAAGATCTGATCCGCTTTGGTGTATACCTGAAACCTTGGGCGCTGAAACCAATAGATGACCCAAAATATCTGTTGTTCCCGATCCCTCCAAGTCAGTTGGTTGTTAATCCGAACCTGACTCAGAATCCGGGCTATTAACACTTATCATCGTTCATTTTAGCATAACTTTGAAAAGGTCATTATATAATGACCTTTTCTTTTTTAGGCAATCGCGCTAAACGATTTTTTTACCTGATGAAATATTTGCTGCTCTGTTTATGGTGTGCACTGGTGCTGATGATCTTTTCGTGTAAGAATGAGACAAAGAAAGAAGAACCACTCTTCGAAAAAATGGAGCATACCGGTATCGATTTTAATAATGTTGTTACCGACGGACGATTAGAGAATAGTTTTCTATTCCGCAATTTTTATAACGGCGGTGGTGTCGCACTTGGCGATATTAATAATGATGGTTTGCCCGATGTTTTTCTCACTTCCAACATGGGCGCCAATAAACTCTATCTCAACAAAGGCAATTTCCAGTTTGAAGATATTTCTCAGAAAGCTGGCATTCTCCCTGATGATAAATGGAACACCGGTGTTGTATTTACTGACGTAAATAGCGATGGCTGGCTGGATATTTATGTTTGTACCTCCGGGCACATGGGAACCGGTACACGCAGGAATAAATTATACATCAACAATCACAACCAGACTTTTACTGAATCCGCTGCTAAATATGGATTGGATATATCAGCCTATACTACGCAGGTTTCTTTCTTTGATTATGACATGGATGGCGATCTCGATTGTTTTATGATCAACAATTGTCCTATTCCTATCAATCAACTCAACTACGCCAATAGAAGGGATATGGCTGATAGCACCTGGCCAATTGCCGGTTTCTTAAAAGGTGGCGGTGACCATTTATACAGAAATGATTTATCTCCCGATGGTCAACCGCATTTTACGGAGGTCACTCAGCAGGCTGGCATCCATGGAGGCCTTATCAGTTTTGGTCTCGGCGTTTCTGTCGGTGATATTAATAATGATGGTTATCCTGATGTATTTGTTTCCAATGATTCTTACGAAAGAGATTATCTCTACATCAATCAAAAGAATGGAACGTTCAAAGATGAACTCGAAGACTGGATGCAGCATACCAGTTTTTCTTCTATGGGCGCTGATATAGCCGATATTAATAATGATGGCTACTCCGATCTGTTCACTACAGATATGCTGGCGCTAAATGATTTCCGGTTGAAAACAACCGGTTCATTCGATAACATCAGTTTATTTAATAGTAAAGTGAAATCCGGATTTTATTATCAATACACCAAGAATTGCCTGCAATTGAATAATAAGAACGGAAAATTTGTCGACATCGCCCGCTATGCCGGCATGGCCGCTACTGATTGGAGCTGGGGTGCGCTCATGTTTGATATGGATAACGATGGATGGAACGATGTACTGGTTTGTAACGGGGTCAATCGCGATGTCACCAATCTTGACTTCATGGATTTCTTCGCCAATGATGTTATTCAAAAAATGGTAATGACCGGCAAGAAAGATGAGATCGATAAAGTATTAAAAGAAATTCCTCAAACCCCATTGCCAAATAAAGTGTACAAGAATGATAAGAATCTTTCTTTCACAGATATCGGTGATCAATGGGGTCTAAGCGAACCTACCTTCTCCAATGGTGCTGCCTATGCTGATCTTGATAATGACGGAGATCTTGATCTGATCATTAACAACGAAAATCAACAGGCATCTATCTATAAGAATAGATCAAGAGAACTTAATAAGAATAATTATCTCGGCGTTGTATTAAAAAGCCCCGGGAAAAATCCTTTTGCCGTCGGTACCAAAGTTCAATTGTTTGTCGGTGATGAAATAATGACCCGTGAAGAAGTGCCCAGCCGTGGATTTCAATCATCAGTTGATTATAAATTGATCTTTGGTTTGGGAAAACAAAACACTGTCGACTCGATAGTGGTCACCTGGCCGGATAGAACGATCACACATGTATTATCACCAGCGATCAACCAGGTTCATATATTCGAGAAAACGGGTAATGAAAAATTACCTGCGCCTGTTATTTCAGTAAATACAGCCGCTACATATTTTACCAAAGTTGAATCTTCTTTTGATAGACATGCAGAAGATGACTATATAGATTTTTATACAGAGCGTGGTGTACCGCGTATGTTATCGCGTGAAGGTCCTGGTACGGCCTATGCTGATGTAAATGGTGATGGATTGACAGATATCTATATCGGTGGTACGGCTGGTCATCCGGGTCAATTATATCTTCAGTCGGCTAATGGAAAGTTCACCAGCAAAGATGAAAAAGCATTTCCTGCGTTTTCAGATTTTGAAGATGTAACATCTTTATTCTTTGATTGCGATCACGATAATGATATGGATCTATTGGTTTGTCCTGGTGGTAATAATCATCCGGCACAAAGCCGGGAGCTTCAGCTTCGCTTATTTAAGAATGATGGTAAAGGAAACTTCACCATCGATGCAGATGCGTTTCCGTCAGTAGGTATGGATATTTCTACTGTAGCCGCTAATGATTTTAATCACGATGGATTTACTGATTTATTTATCGGCGGCAGAAATTTCCCTGGTGAATATGGCAAAGACCCCCGCAGCTATATTTTCGTGAATGATGGCAACGGGCACTTTAAAGATATTGCGCTGGAAAATTCTGCAATTGCTAATATAGGAATGGTCACCGCAGCAGTATGGGCAGATGTAGTTGGTGATGCTAATAAGGAATTGATCATTGCAGGAGAATGGATGACACCAAGAATATTCTCTTTTAACAAGGATCATTTCGAAGAGGTAAAAACAAATATGAATAACCTTTTCGGCTGGTGGCAAACAATCAATACAGCCGATGTAAATGGTGATGGACGCGAAGATCTGATTCTTGGAAATATCGGTGAAAATTTTTACCTGAGACCTGATTCATCTCACCCGGTGAAGTTATGGATCAACGACTATGATAATAATAATAGCATCAATAAGATCATCAGCTATACTATTGATGGAAAAGATATGCCTGTTTCATTAAAGCATGATCTGGAAGAACAACTGCCTGTCATTAAGAAAAGTAATTTAAAACATGCTCAATACGCTAAGCAATCGGTAGAAGAACTTTTTCCTAAAGAATTGCTGAATGCCTCTACAGTTAAACTTTTTAACTACGCTTCTTCCTGTGTGGCTATTAATGAAGGCAATGGTAAGTTTAGTATTCAGAAATTACCTGTCTCATCTCAGTTGTCATGTATCAATGTTATCCGGACTGCAGATGTCAACAACGATGGTTATCCTGATCTTATCACCGGTGGTAATCAATTTGGTTTTTTACCTCAGTTTGAAAAACTCGACGGATGTTTTGGTGATGTGTTGATCAATGATGGTAAAGGTGGGTTTAAAAGTACCGAATCAAAGAAAACCGGATTAATGCTGCGTGGTGAATTACGTGATATTGGCCAATTCACCGATAAAAAGAATAACTATTTCCTTTTCATACAAAATGATGAAGTGCCGGTATTGTATCGGTTAAATAATAAAGATTCAAAGAGTAAATAATCTCGCAAAGGCGCGAAGGCGCTAAGATTAACTGGTTAAGAGAGTCTTTGCGTCTTCGCGACTTTGCGAGAAATTAATTTTGCTATTGTGAAGAGTGTCATTTTTTCTATATCAATTCTATTTGCACTGGGTTTCTTTTCTTGTAATAAAAAAGAAAAGGAAAAAACATTGTTCCAATCGTTAACGAATACTGGAATCGATTTCGTCAATCATGTACAGGATAATGATAGCATCAACATTCTTAATTATCGGAACTTTTATAATGGAGGCGGTGTAGCAATTGGCGATATCAATAACGATGGTTTAGCTGACGTATTCTTTACTGCCAACCAGGGCAGCAATAAACTTTACCTGAATAAAGGTAATTGGCAGTTTGAGGATGTTTCTGTCAAAGCTGGCTTTACAGACAAATTACAATTCAGTACCGGCGTAGTCATGGTTGATATTAATAATGATGGATGGCTCGATATTTTTGTCAGCAATGCTGGTAGCATGCACAATGCTTCTTTGCGAAGCAATCAACTCTTTATTAATAATCATGATCTCACTTTTACGGAAAGCGCAGCTAAATACGGATTGAATGATGCTGGTTACACTACACAAGTCAGTTTCTTTGATTATGACAATGACGGCGATCTTGATTGTTTTAAAATTGATAACAGCCCGATTCCTATTAATAGTTTAAACTATCCGCAAATGCGCGGTACACCTGCTGATCAATGGCCGGTAGCAGACTATCTGAAAGGCGGCGGTGATC
>JBDTPD010000223.1:0-6700 GCA_039932855.1 Chitinophagaceae bacterium
TGCTGAAATAAACGTTGCCAGTCGTGCTTGCGAAAACTTCGTGCCACAGATATGCAGGCATCATTTTTTACCAGGTAAGAGCGGCTGAAGAAGCGTGTGATATATTTTATGAGGTAATATGCCAGCCAGTGACGCTGAAGATCATTGATAAAAAATCCTTTGCCGCTATTCTTCTTTAACCATTGCAGCATAGGCACCAATTGCTCATCGGTAAAGTGATGACAAAAAAGAGAAGAGAAAATGATGTCAGGTTTTTTCTCCCTAAAATCAATCAATGCATAATCACTACAGATCCATTCACACGCAAGTTGCGGATATTGCTGACGCGCAAAGGCAATACATTCGGCATTGAGATCGATACCAATAAAACTTACGGGAATGTTTTTCTTGCTGCACCATTTATTTATAGCCGCTAAATTATCACCACCGCCGCAACCAATCTCTGCAATGACCAATGGATGATCAACGCTGGCGAGTTTATCAACACCTTTGAGTGTGATACGATGACCGCCAAGGCGGGTATTGATGATATTCAGTTCCCGTAATGTCTGCGCCATCGCATCAAAAGGAATATCATCGCGGTCCATTAATTCTTTCTGATAACTTCTTTGCTGAAGATTGATCATGCTGACAATATGAAGGTTTCCATCGTAATACCGGGCCCGAATGCAGCGCCAAAGATATTACCCGGTTGCCTATCGGGCGAGTCCATTATTTTCTTTAATACAAACAACACCGTTGGAGATGACATATTTCCATAATCCCTGAGCACATCATAACAGTTTTGCAACTGCCCGTTTGTAAATTCCAGTGAGCTATGTACCGCCTCGAGTATCTTTTTACCTCCGGGATGAACGCACCAATGCGCAATACTGCTTTTATCTACACCGGCTGACTGAAGCGCGTTACTGACAAGCTCGTTGAAATCTTCCTCGATAAGATCGGCGATATAACCACTGAGTGTCATCAGGAAACCTTTGGAAGAAAGTTTCCAGGCCATATCTGTTTTTCCTTTTACAGAAACTGTTGAATAGAAATGATCGATATTCAATCCTTTCTCATCATCATCACCTGTGACCAGCATAGCGGCAGACCCATCTGCAAAAAGCATACTGCTGGTGATATTATCTACACTTGCTTCGCGTTGAAAATGTAATGTGCAAAGTTCCGTACAAACAATAAGGACCTTTGATTTTTTATTAGCTCTGCAAATAGTATCCGCTTGTTTCATAGCATGAATAGCTGCATAGCAACCCATGAAATTAACAGAGGTACGATTGATGGTGCGTGGTAGTTGTAATAGCTCCATCAATTCGAGATCAAGTCCCGGTGCACTCATTCCTGTGCAACTAACAGTGATAAGATCAGTAATATCTTGTGTATTGCGTTCCTGTAAACAATCTTTGATAGCATCAAGTGATAACCTGGCCGCATTTCCAGCAAACCAATCCATACGTTGTTCGAGTGAAGGAAATGGTTCCAGGTTTTCCGAAGGAGAATAAAACTGCCATTGATCAGGAGGTAAACTATAGTCGGGGATAACAGAGTAGCGGGTATCGATACCACCTTGCCGATACAGGAACTTCAACTTACGGCGGTTGGTTTCATCAGGCGCATATACGCGTTGCATAAAGTCAAGGATATTTCCCTGCTTGTGCCGGTACTGTGGCACAGCTGTTCCAATAGCTACTATTTTACTCAAACCATCTCCAGATTAACAATATGATAAAAGCGGTATTTGTACATGCCGAAGCCAGCCAGTTCATCCGCATCGTATTACGAAAGTTGGCAGCTTTTGCGTCCTTTTTCACCCTGGAAAACCAGCTAAGGAAATAAACGATGATTGGGACAAAAAAGATGCTTACTACCAGTAATTTATCTACCTGGTTGTTATGAATAAAGAATTGTGCCATGATTAGCCAGCAAAATGCATAGACGATACCACAGAAAACAAAAGTGCCAATATAGCCAAGTTTGTAGCTGATTGTCTGCACACCGTCATCAAAATCCTGTTTGTGCTGGTAGATCTGGGTGAGCGGATAGAAGCCTCCGGTAAGTAATAAACAGATCAGTAGCCCCTGCCACGGTACATTAATGATTAATTCCTGGCTACTTCCATAATAGACCAACCAGAAAGTGAAAGCGCCCTGGAAGATCACCACGGTAAGATATCCAATGAACGGGTATTGTTTTAGCCGGATGCCCCGATAGCTATAGGCTTTGGAAGCGGCAATATAGATAGGGATCATTGCTGCAAATAATGGACTGATTAACAGGCTGAGTAAAATTGCTGCCAGATCCAATACAATCGTTAGCCGGTATAATTGCTTCGATGGTGGGGGTGGCTTTTCTAATCCACCAATACTTTCTGTATCGCGGTCCATGTAACTGTTATAACCATTACTGGCCGGGTAAATAAGAAAATGCAGAATGATAAATATCAGGATCGCATTTCGCCAGTTAATATTTGCTACCTGGCTAAGCGAAAAGAAGTAAAGAGGCGATAGAAAAATAGAGAATGGTATTCTCAGTAATTTGATGGTAGAAGATGATAACATAGATTATTCGACTATCCGGTTAGTCCTAAAGATAAGTAATCAGCTACCATCCCGCCTGCACTGATTACCGAACGGTGTGGAATAGTGGGAAAAAGATTACACAACCGTAAAGTTGAAGATTGAAAAACGATTGACAAAATAAGTACCTCAACTATTTAAAGGATCATAATCGAGAACGACTTCGTAATGCGAAACTTTCTGATCAAAGCTGATCATCATTTCCTGAACCTTCAAAGGAACAACTGCTATTTCCGGATTGTCGCCTGCAAATTCTCTAATCGCATCCATAGAATCCCAGGTAGTAATGACCAGGAATTCAACTGCCGTGGCAGCAATACTTTTTAATACAGAAGCTTTTTTGAAACCATTAATAGAGGATAATTGAGGAAATGTTTCATCCAATAGATGCTGAATGTAGCTTGCTGCATTCTCAGTTTTTGCTGTTCCTTTCCAATGTCTTTCTATCATATAGATTGGCTTTCATCATTAATTATTGATCAGATCGTATCGCTGTTCTTTTAACGGCTTTCCAAATGCCATTGAATCTTTTGATGCTGTTAGTTTAAATCCATGTCTTGTATAAAGAGAAGCGGCAGCAGTTAATTCATGGGTGGTCCATAAATAAGCAGATAGATATCCGGATTTTTTGTAGAACTCCATAAAAAGATCCATCATTTTTTTACCAAGTCCTATTCCTCTATATGCGGGTTCGAGATAGAAATACCGGAGTTGTGCTGTTTTGTTTTCGCGGTGCATGAGTAAAACAAATCCGACTATTTTATCACGATGCTCACAGATCCAAACTCTATCGATGTCAGGATTATAATTTGTATAAAATTCGTGAAGACCGGCACCTACATATGTTTCGAAAGCCACTCCATAATTGTATTCATCGCCATATAATTTACCATGGCGGTAAATAACATATCCTAAATCACCAGGTCTGATGGATGTCCTGATGCTGATCTCATCCATTGTCATTTGATATATTTTTTGTCAGTAAATTTTCTATTTTATTAAAGAGTTGTATGAGCTCTGCCTGTTCTTTATTATCCAGGTGCTGAATGATACCGACCACTGCATCGGAAGAACGCTGGCTAAGATTTAAAAAAATATCTGTTCCTTTTTTTGTAAGCGTTAGCGAAGACGCCCGGCTATCGTCCGTTGATTTTATTTTACTGATAATTTTTTGTTTGACCAGTTTTGCAATCAACCGGCTCAGGTACCCTTCATCTACCTGTACCATTTGCATGATCTGACGGGCAGTGATGGCGGGATAATGATGAATTTCATACATTACCCGAACTTCTGAAAGGGAATACTGACTTTCTAGAATATGGTTATTCGTAACGCCAATGATCTTTGTGTAAAAACGGTTAAACTGTCTTATTTTTTCAACAGTGTCTTTTTTCATTTCCTAAAGATAGTAAAATACTTGCTTTTGGCAAGTATTTTAGATAAGATAGCGCCCAATTATTTAAGTGGATTACTAAAAGTACTAACCGGCTTAAACACACAGCAGCATATCCATCAAAAATTAATTGAGAAAACAAAAGAGAAATTATCTACTACTGGCTTATCGGTTAGTGAAATTGTCTATGAATTAGGTTTTGAACATCCCCAATCTTTCAGCAAATTATTTAAAACGAAAACAAATTTCTCGCCGGTAGAATTCAGACAGTCATTTAATTGATAGACTCCAGGTAACGCATAAATAAAAAAGGATGGCTGCTCTTGCAACCATCCTTTAGTTTATTTAGTATTTTGATTAAGGATTTACCTTGATACTTTTTTGTGATTCCTGCTGATTCACGTTTCTTATCACTACTTCTACCCTTCTGTTACATTGTCTGCCATCAGCTGTTTTATTATCGCAGATCGGATTGTCTTTTCCAAAACCGCGTGCTATAACCCTGGATCTGTCAATGCCATTTTTTACCAGTGCATTAGCCACTGCCTGCGCTCTCGCTTGTGACAGTTTTTTATTATAAGCCACACCTCCGACATTATCCGTATATCCATCTATATAAAAACTTGAATTAGGTATTTGTTCATTCATCACCGCTGCTGCACGAGCAAGTATACTCTCTGATTCAGGACGTATAGTCGCCTTGGCATTATCAAACAATATATTTTTGAAATCTGCAGTTATCTGTACAACTATCTGTTCAACAGGACAACCTTTAGACGATGCAGGACCAGCCTTATCTGGACAAAGATCCATTTCATCATTTACACCATCGCCATCGGTATCAGGAATTGGACAACCATTGTATTTGGCGGTACCGGCCTGAGTAGGACATTTATCCAGTTCGTCATTGATACCATCGCCATCTGTATCCGGTACAGGGCAACCATTGTATTTAGCCGTACCAGGTTGATCAGGACATTTATCAACTTCATCATTGATGCCATCACCATCTTTATCAGGAATAGGACAACCATTATATTTAACGGTACCGGGTTGATCAGGGCATTTATCAACTTCATCATTGATACCATCGCCATCTTTATCAGGGATAGGACAACCATCGTATCTCTTATAGCCAAATTCCGATTTGCATTTATCATCAGGATCAGCTACGCCATCACCATCGGAATCTGCTGGTACATGACGGCCAAATAATTTAACCTTCACACCTGCCTGTATATTATTATTGCGATATTCCGCTGCGGTTGAACTGTTCGATACATCCATATCGGTAAGACCATAAATATATCTTCCAAAGAATGTTAATCGACCATGGGGAATAATTTCGATACCACCACTTATTGATGTACTATTCTGTTTGAAACTTTCTTTTGTGAAGTTGGTGTTGTTATCTTTTACCTTGGTCACAAAATCAAACTGTGGCCCGAGTGTAAAAGCAAGCGCATGACCAGCATGTATCTTAAGCAATACAGGCACTGATATATAATCTATCTTGCCGTAGTACTGAGATCCATCAGTAATGTTTGACCGATAATCATATTCGGAAAACATCACCTGCGGTTCAAGAGAGATCACATTTCCCAATGGGAAATTGAGCCATAGACCACCTGCCCATCCGGTTTTAAAATCATATTTAGCATTTGTAGGATTACTTCCTTTAAGCCTGAACTTATCAATATTTACAGCTCCAAGCAAACCTCCGGAGACAGTATAATGATCCTTTACAATTTTAGGTACTGAAGGAACTGACATCGACATCGATCCCATCGATGTTGTGTCCTGTGCCATTGTCGCGGTAACCAGGAATAAAAAAACAATTGGTAATATTCGTTTCATAGTGTGTTATTTACTCTAAGTGATTAAATTTCATGCCACCTATTAACAGAATATTAATTGCAAAAATTAGTTACAGGAAAACTTGTTTTAAAACGACTAAAAACTCAAACAATGACTGTTATTCGGGAAATACTGGAACATAAAAGGCAACAATTTCCCGGATAAAAATTATTTGTTGAAATAAGTAATTTTATAATTCCAATTGGTAATTTTGGAGCTGTAGATAAAAATCCTCATTTAATGGCGTTGTTATTTCTCCATACAGTTGAAGTGTTGTCGTAATGCAAATCAATAGGATTAGGTTATGGGGTTGATGCAATTAGCCTCTGACTAATTATCAGCGCAACGGTTGTCCACCTTTCATTTATTATAAAGCTGCAATCAGTTATGTATTTTGCCTACAGGGCCCGGCTTTTCAACATTATGACCGACTTAAGGCATGCGGCTAATTTTAAAAAAAATCGGTTGATAAGATTGTAATAGCACATGCACTTGCAACATATTGAAAATAAGTCTCGCTTTATAAAATGATCGTCTACCCTACATCAACTGAGATTATATCATTTTCATTAACTAACAAAAGCGGATATAGAAATAAACACCTCCGCCTCGTGCGCTGCTCCATCATCATTAAGTTGTATCGTATCTCCACTCCCCCGGTCATCGTCCATCTTCCAGGATGAGTCGTCCGTTTCTGTTTGAAAAACTTTAATCCTGTACGTTGATGTTTTGTAGCGATACACAATAGAAATTGAAGGCCAATGCAATGGAAAACATGGGTTGAATTTTAGATAATCTTTTTGTAATTCCATTCCCAACAACGAATTGGTGATGAACTGGTACATCCATCCTGCGGAGCCCGTGTACCAGGTCC
>JBDTPD010000224.1:0-6700 GCA_039932855.1 Chitinophagaceae bacterium
AACACCCAGGCAGGGGTCTTTTTAATAAAATCTCCTTTCAGATAGGCTATCATGAGCGCGAAGATAATCAGTTGGCAGTTCACAGTCGGAAGTCTATCAGTCGGCAGTCGGCAGTCACATGCATTTATGAGAAATCTCTTACGCTTATTGGCTTTCAACATCATCATAGTTCACTTTCAATTGTCAAGGGACTGCAGACTGCCCACTGATAACTGCCGACTGATTCCACTACCTTTGCCGCGTCAAAAAAACTAATCTAGTACAATGAATAAGAAAGTATCTGCGGGGATAACCGCTATCGGAGGTTTTGTTCCGGAAGATAAGATCACCAATTTTGATTTGGAGAAAATGGTAGATACAACCGATGAATGGATCAGAACAAGAACAGGTGTTGAAGAAAGAAGGGTATTAAGAGGCGAAGGAAAAGCTACTTCAGATATGGTAGTACCGGTGGTAAAACAGATCTGTGAAAAAAGAGGCATTACACCCATGGATATCGATTGCCTGCTGGTGGCAACCGTTACTCCCGACATGGTATTTCCAGCTACAGCAAATATTGCCTGCGATAAACTCGGTGCAAAGAATGCATGGGGTTTTGATATCAGTGCTGCCTGTTCTGGTTTTTTATATGCAGTTACACTCGGCTCTTCATTGATTGAAAGTGGCCGTTACAAAAAAGTAGTCGTTGTTGGCGCCGATAAAATGAGCGCGATCGTTGATTATACTGACCGTGCTACCTGCATCATTTTTGGTGATGGCGCCGGTGGCGTATTACTCGAACCGAATGAAGAAGGATATGGTGTACAGGATAGCATTTTAAAAAGTGATGGCAGCGGTTGTCAGTTTCTGCATATGAAAGCTGGTGGTTCATTGAGACCAGCGAGTATAGAAACAGTAACTAACAAAGAACATTATATCTACCAGGAAGGACAGGCTGTATTCAAATTTGCAGTGAAGGGTATGGCTGATGTAAGTGCAGAATTATTAGAAAGAAATAAGTTGACGGGTAATGATATTGCATGGCTGGTACCGCACCAGGCCAATCTTCGTATCATCGATGCCACAGCCAATCGCATTGGTCTTGATAAGGAAAAAGTAATGATCAATATTCAGAAATACGGCAATACAACGTCCGGCACGATCCCGCTTTGCCTCTGGGATTGGGAAAAAAGACTCAAAAAAGACGACCTCATCGTACTCGCTGCTTTCGGCGGTGGATTTACATGGGGAGCTACGCTGCTGAAATGGGGATACAACAGTTAGAAGTTGAAGGTTGAATGCATTGGTTGGGTAAAGCGTTCCTTAAAATGGTTGAAAGTTGAAGGACGACCCACTCAATTATTCGTTGTTGAATGTGGTTGAACAATAGTTTAAAAATTTTATGATGGTTTTTATGTAATTCCGGGTAATAGGAATCTTTCTTATTGTCCGGAATTTTTATTAACCACATTCAACCATATTAAACTATTATTCAACATACCGAAACTTTCAACCTTTAACTTTCAAGTCTGCTTGCAAACTTCAACCTCATTTTCTATTTTGTAAAAATTTTTATGAAAATTCTATCACTGAAACTAATCCTATGCCTTTTTGTGGTTACGGGTATTTTATCGTGCAGTAAAAATCATGACAGCAAGTATTATGTAAAATTAAAAATAAATGGCACCTGGGTTACCTGGGAAAAAGCCATTGGAGAGCTAGGGCCTGATCTGGCCAATGCTGCTAAAACAGATTTTGGTGTTACTGCCAATAATGATAATAGCAGTGACATCTTTGATCTGTCTGTACAGGTAGATGGACCAAATTTTAATACCGGTATATACGATAGCGACAATAGTAATTACCTGACATTGATCAGCTACAGTAAAGACGTGACCAGTACTTTTGAAGATTACGAAATAGAATCAAAAAGTGGTCAGCCTGATGCGAGATATCTCGTAAATGTAACGTCGATCACTCCTACTGAGTTGACGGGAACATTCACCGGAAATTATTTGTATGATTACTTTGATGATAAAACACTCAATGTAACAGAAGGTGAATTTTTTGTTCGTCGCGCCCGCTAAGAAAATTATTTATAAAAAATGCCGGGAAGGCGGTAAGGCAAAAAGGAACGATCCTTGCCGACTTACCGTCTTACCGGCAAATTAATTAAAGACTTAGAGAGAAAAACTATAACCTAAACGCAGGCTGAAATAATGATTGCGCAGATCCTGGTTACCTGTTTTGTCTTTTATAATATTTGTCAGGCCGGCATTAAACCTTGCTCCAACAAATACACCATTCTTAAATTTGTATTCACTACCGAATACAGCATAAAAATCTGTTTTCTCCAACAAATCTTTTACATCCTGATCCTCAGCATTTGATGATTTTACTTTCCCTTTCATCATCAATCCTACTTGCGGACCCGCATAAAAACTAAGTTGTGGGGTACCATACAGCTTAGCTAATAAAGGAATAGTAATGTAATCGAGGTTGTAAGAACCTGCAGTGGTTCCATCAGCATTTATGATACCAGCACCCTGGCGTGAATAATTAGCTTCTAACTGAACAGAAAACAACGGAGAAATAACTGCTTCACCGGAAATACCACCAGCTACATCTATTTTGTTGTTAAGTGGACCGCCGGTTGCGCCTGAAATAGCAATGTTTGATACATCAAGACCAGCCGAAACACCTAAGCGAAAATTTTGCGAGTGTGTGATCGTAGCAGTGGCAAGGATTAGTACAAAGGAAGAAACGATTCGTTTCATATATGAGGGTTTTGATTACAAATTAAACTGCCGCTTTTAACAGCAGTGCCAACATCATCTGTTGGTGCGGGATGTAAACAAAAACCGGACTAAACATTAATTTCATAGGTGTTTATTAAACTATTTTCTAAAAATCCTACTTTCAGGGTATAAGATATGCCCTATAGAGGTGACGTTTTGTCTTGAGAGAATTAAGAATTCAGAATTATTAAAACAGATCATGCAGGATTTTGCCATCTTTGCGGATTGCTATTAGTCAATATCCAATTCATACATGACAGCTTCTCTTATTTTTTGGGTCAGAATTGCCATCATTGCATGGTTAGCGTATGGATTGTGGGGTATTATAAAGAATATAAGAAAACAACATCGCATCATTCCTTCCACTTCGGAAGAATGGAAAATATTTTTACCTGATCTTCTTTTCTTTTGTTTGGGCATATTTTTTCTTTTTTGGTTAGAAAAAAATTTCCAGCAACAAATAGATATTGTTATCAAAGAAAAAAATAAACCACTGACAGGTTTATATTTTACCAATCTTGAAACCGGCAATATTGATTCACTCAGCGCCTATAAAGGAAAAGTCGTTATCCTGAATATATGGGCCACCTGGTGCGGACCCTGTAGAAAAGAATTACCTTCTTTAGAAAAACTATCGGCTGACTATAAAGATGATGTTGTTGTTCTCGCTCTCAGCGATGAACAGATGAATCTTGTACAGAATTTTAAACAGCAAAACAATTACAAACTAACGATGGGTGTTTACACACAGCATTCTTTGCTGGACAGCCTGCAAAGCAGACCCGTTTCTATTTTAATTGACAAAAACAATTTAGTAAAGGATGTTGCTGTCGGTGCAAGAGAATATAGTTTCTTTAAAAATTGGATAGCGCCATACTTGGAAGAAAAGTCAAAAATCAAAAGTCAAAATTAAAAAGAGCATCATCCTTTATTCTGAACTATTTTTGAATTTTTACTTTTGATTTTTTACTTTAAAGCATGCAAATAAAAATAAGAAGAGCCGTCAAAGCAGATTGTCCTCGAATAATGGAACTGGTACAGGAACTGGCCGATTATGAAAAAGCGCCGAATGAAGTAACTGTTACCCTTTCCCATTTTGAAGAAAGTGGCTTTGGACCTACTCCTATCTGGTGGGCATTTGTAGCAGAAAATATTTCCAAAGAAGGCAGTACCATTGTTGGTTTCGCTTTATACTATATCCGCTATTCTACCTGGAAGGGTCAGGCGATGTATCTCGAAGATATTGTTGTCACAGAATCAATGCGTGGCAAACGTGTCGGTAAATTATTATTCGACCAGTTAATTGAAGAAGCAAAAGAAAAAGGATTCAATCGTATCATCTGGCAGGTGCTCGAATGGAATGAACCGGCTATTAATTTTTATAAAAAATATAATGCAGCGTTTGATCCGGAGTGGGTGAATTGCGTGCTGCCAGTTTCTTGATAGACATAGTCAAAATTAAACAGTCAAAAGTCAAAATATCATGCTGATATTTTGACTTTTGACTGTTTAATTTTGACTTATTTTTTAGCTAACGCCCTCGACTTGCATCTCCTTATTGATCTTCAGCACCAATCCCTGCAACACTTTGCCTGGACCTACTTCGGTGAATTTGGAAGCGCCGTCAGCGATCATCGCTTGTACACTTTGTGTCCAGCGAACGGCCCCGGTTAATTGATCAGCGAGGTTTTGTTTGATCTCTTCTTTATCAAATACAGCTTTGGCAACTACATTCTGATATATAACACAGGTTGGCGTATGAAAAGTAGTGGCTTCAATAGCCGCTTGTAATTCTTCTTTAGCAGGTTCCATCAATGGTGAATGAAAAGCACCACCAACAGGTAATACCAATGCACGTTTAGCCCCGGCTGCTTTCATTCTTTCACAAGCGATATCAATACCTTTTTTGGTACCGCTGATCACCAGTTGACCGGGACAATTATAATTAGCAGGGACGACTATCTCTCCTGTTTCAGCTTGCACCTCGGCACAAACAGCTTCTGCTTTATCATCTGCGAGTCCTAATACAGCAGCCATAGTAGACGGATTCATCTCACAGGCTTTTTGCATTGCCTTTGCGCGGACAGAGACAAGTTGCAAAGCGCTTTCAAAGCTCAGGGTTCCATTGACTACTAATGCAGAAAACTCACCGAGCGAATGACCGGCGACCATATCAGGTTTTATTTCATCGATCGTACGAAAGGCAATAACAGAATGGAGAAAAACAGCCGGTTGTGTAACGTTAGTCTGTTTCAGATCTTCGTCAGTCCCGTTAAACATGACATCAGATATTCTGAATCCCAATATTTCATTGGCTTGTTCAAACAGTTTTTTTGCAAATGCACTTTTCTCGTAATGCTCTTTTCCCATCCCTGCGAACTGAGATCCCTGACCTGGAAAAATAAAGGCATGCTTCATGTAATGGTGGTTAATGTGACAAAAGTGCCACAAAGCGGCAAACAAAAAAAATCTTTATGTGTAGTCTTCTCTTAAAAAAGCCTACCGGCGGCTTAAATTGGACGAGATCAGCTTTAAAAATTCGCTCCGGGTAGAGTTTTTATGAAATTCGCCATCAAATGCAGAGGTGGTAGTTTCAGAATTTTGCTTCTGTACACCCCTCATCATCATACATAAGTGCTGGGCCTCGATGACCACGGCTACACCTAATGGGTTCAATGTTTCTTTAATGGCATTCATGATCTCAACGGTCAGGCGCTCCTGTACCTGCAGGCGACGGGCGTATACATCTACGATCCGGGCCATTTTGCTCAATCCAGTGATCCAGCCATTTGGAATATAGGCAATATGTGCTTTTCCAAAAAAAGGAAGCATATGGTGCTCGCACATGCTGTACAGTTCAATGTCTTTTACAACGATCATCTCACTCGCAGGCTCATGGAACTTAGCCGAGTTGAGAATTTCATGTGCATCCAGGTCATATCCCTGTGTAAGGAACTGCATGGCTTTGGCTAATCTTTCCGGCGTTTTGATCAACCCTTCACGGTTGGCATCTTCACCAATAAGTCCTAATACATTTTTATATTGATCGATCAGTCCGGCCGTCGTGGCGTCGTCATACTGTTCTATCTTTTTGTATGCCATAAATAAATTCTTATTAAAATAAATAAATCAGTCAACAGGATATTCTACAAAATTGCGTGGCGTTTCATATAGTCTTATATGCATATCGAGTTTTTTATCGATATGGGGGCGTAACAGATCATATATTACTACAACAATATTTTCTGCGGTAGGATTAAGGTCCTTGAATTCTTTGGTATCAAGGTTCAGGTTCTTATGATCGAATCTTGTGTGGATCTCGCGCTTAATAATATCAGATAATACTTTCAGGTCCATTACATACCCGGTCCCGGGGTTGGGTTCTCCAATTAATCTTACTTCGAGTTCATAATTATGACCATGATAATTAGGGAGCGCGCATTTACCAAATACATCAAGATTGGTTTTATCATCCCATGCAGGATTGGATAACCGGTGAGCGGCATTAAAATGTTCTCGGCGATATACAGCTACTTTGCGGGACATGTACTAAGCTATGAAAATATAATTTTTACCGGTCAAAAATCATTACAACAGCCAGTCAGTTAATTGGTTCAACGCTGTTTGATTATTTTCCAAAATATTCTACGAAGATCCTTGGTGTCTCGTATAGTTTCACGCAATGAAGTGATACGCTGGCGGGCAAATGTGGCACTAGTTGCTCCCATATGGCTATGGCCAGGTTTTCGGTACTGCACATTTTCCCTTTCATAAAATCAACGTCGATGTTGAGATTGCGGTGATCCAGCTTTTCTGTCACGTGTTCATTGATCAGGATGCTCAGCCTTTTTACATCGAATACAAAACCGGTATCGGGATCAGGATTGCCTTTGACAGTCACCAATAGTTCATAGTTGTGCCCG
>JBDTPD010000225.1:0-6691 GCA_039932855.1 Chitinophagaceae bacterium
AAAATAACGTTGGCGATAAGACTTTCCTGGTAGATGTAAAGTCTCTCAATGGCAAACAATTCGAGCTGCAGTTAAAACTGCCGGCGATCCTCAAACCTTTCGAGTTTGATATCCGCCGCCTGGTATCTGAAAGATTGGGACGTGGTAGTATCGATTGTATGATCAGCCTCAAAGAAACCGGCAACGCTAAACCTGTTACTATTAATACAGACCTCGCAAAGGCGTACTATAAACCGCTTGCCGAGTTATCACTGGCACTCAACCTCGATCCATCGCATATACTCAGCACCCTGGTAAAGTTGCCCGAGGTGATCACCCCCAGCAGTGAAACACTGAATGATGAAGAGTGGAAGAAACTCCAGGAGATCATTCTTAAAGCCATCGATAACCTCAACAAGCACCGGCTGGATGAGGGCCGCTCACTTGAAAAGGATCTGTCATTGCGTATAAATAATATACTTATCCAACAACAGGAGGTTATAAAACTGGAACCTTTGCGTCAGCAAAAGATTCGGGAAGGACTGACCAAATTACTGGAAGATAATGTGGGCAAGGAAAATTATGATAGCAATCGCCTCGAGCAGGAGCTCATCTATTATATTGAAAAGATCGATCTGACTGAAGAACAGGTACGTCTTAAAAATCACTGCGAATATTTCAAGACCTTGTTGAATGATTCCGATGAGTCAAAGGGTAAAAAATTATCCTTTATCCTGCAGGAAATTGGTCGCGAGATCAATACGACCGGATCAAAGGCCTATGACTCTACCATACAAAAAAGTGTAGTACTGATGAAAGATGAATTGGAGAAGGCAAAGGAGCAGGTGTTAAACGTGTTGTAAAGAACTAACGACTAAAAGCTAATAGCTATTAGCTTTTAGTATCGCCGCTTGTTAAGTAAATTTGTAAAAACATTTTATTTGAAAACGTTTTTCCGCATACTGTGTTTCGTACTTCTTAGTTCGTACTTCTTTCTCTCCTGTACCACGATCGATCTGTATGAAAGCTCGGTCAGCATACCGGGACATGAATGGAAGAGCAGCTACAAACCGGATTTTCATTTTACCATAACTGATACGACAAAGCCTTATAAACTGTTCCTGGTATTAAGACATACAGATAAATATGACTTTAATAACCTGTACCTGAATTTTTATATCAAAGGACCCGGCAGTGACAGCATCTTAAAAAGACAGCAGGATGTTACCCTAGCTACCAATGATAGCGGTTGGTTAGGAAATGGAATGGATGATATATATGAGCACCGCATTCTCCTGGAAAAACATACACTGAAAGCCGGCGAATATTCTTTCACTATCGAACAGATCATGCGCGAGGACCCGTTGAAGAACGTGCTTAATGTAGGGCTTCGTCTTGAAAAGGACAAATAACAGTCAACAGTTGGCAGTCGGCAGTCGGCAGTCAACACATTGACTATTGACCATTCACTATTGACTATTCATCTATGCCTTTTCCGGGTAAAAGAAAATTTCCAAGCGCTACTTTCATTTACTGGATGTTGTTTACCTATATCGTAGCAGCACTGGTCTGGTGGTTCATTTCGCTGGAAAGGCAGAATGAACAAATGAGGGACTTTAAAGTCCGCCAACTCATTGGTACCGTCGACCGCAACATTTCTCCTGAATTATTTCGCATGGAAGCCACTAAGATTGATCGGGAGTATAGCATCAACAAAGCAAAATATATCGGTGAAGGATCTGTCTTCATGATCTTACTACTGGTAGGCGCTATGTTCGTTTACCGATCCGTTCGCCGCCAATTCCGCATACAACAACAGCAGCAAAATTTTATGATGGCCGTGACGCATGAATTGAAAACACCGATCTCGGTAGTAAAACTGAATCTTGAGACGATGCAGAAGTATGCCCTTGATCCTGATAAGCAAAAGAAACTCATTCGCACTACGCTGGAAGAAACGGCCCGTCTCAATTCTCTTACTAATAATATATTGATCTCTTCCCAACTGGAAGGTGGCGGTTATAAATCAACCAAAGAAGAACTGGATCTTTCATCATTGCTGAGCGAAAGGATACAGGAGTTTCGAGTCCGCTATCCCGATCGGCATTTTTTGGAAAAAATAGAACCGGATGCTGATATAAAAGGCGACCCGTTATTGTTGCAAATGCTGATCAATAACCTGCTCGAAAATGCTGTCAAGTATTCCCCCAAGGAAAGCCGCATTGTTTCTTCATTGAAAAAAGGCGATGATGCTGTTGAATTGAGCATATCCGACGAAGGTCCTGGCATTCCTGATGAGGAGAAGAAAAAAGTATTTACCAAGTTTTACCGCATTGGCAACGAGGCTACACGAAAAACGCAGGGCACCGGACTTGGTTTGTATCTTTGCAGCAAGATCGCCGGAGACCATAATGCCGACATTTCGGTGACAAACAATATTCCAGCCGGAAGTACCTTTGTCGTCATTTTTTACCTGTAGGGATTTTTTAAACAGCCGGCAGGACGAAATCAAAATAAGAAGATGATCGACGCGAAAAAAACATCTATCCTGTTAGTCGAGGACGAAGAAAATCTCCACGAGGCTCTTAAGCTCAACCTGGAACTGGAGGGTTATGATGTTACCTCCGCCTACGACGGTGCAGTTGCCCAAAAAACAATAGAAGGGGAATACTTTGACCTGATCATTCTCGATGTAATGATACCTGAAATAGATGGTATCAGTGTAGCAGAGAACATCCGCATCAGCAACAATGAAGTTCCTATACTTATTCTCAGTGCTAAGAACAGTAGCGCTGACAGAGTGCTTGGTCTTAAGAAAGGTGCTGACGACTACCTTACCAAACCTTTCAATCTCGAAGAGTTGTTATTAAGAGTACATAAGCTGATTGACAAGAATAAAAAATTACAGGATAAATCAACTGTTGGTAATAGCTATACTTTCGGCAATAATATTATCGACTTCAAGGCACAGGAAGCTACTACTCATACAAGTGGCAAAATCCAACTTTCTAAAAAAGAAACGATGCTACTGAAGTTGCTGATTGAAAATAAAAATGAAGTTGTTCCAAGAGAAAAAATATTACAGGCTGTCTGGGGTTACAATGTTTATCCTACTACACGTACCATTGATAACTTCATTCTTAATTTCCGTAAATACTTCGAGGAAGATAGCCGCAATCCGAAATACTTTCATTCCGTGAGAGGAGTAGGATATAAATATTCTGAATAAACCCCATCAGGATTTTACATACACGGCAATTTCGTTCAATGAACCATTGATCTTTTTAAGCAATACATGCCTGTCTGTGTCCATCGTGGCGCCAGCAAAAATACCTGTCTCGCATTCCTGCAATAGCTCAACTATTTCTTTTTGATTTTTTTCATCGACCTGCTGCTGACGCATTACTGCTACCAGGTTTCGTGCATTCATACCGCTGCCGGTCAAGCCAAAGTAGAGGGTAAAAAACTTCCAGATACATTGCTGACAAGTGGTATAGAAAATATTGTCGCTGTCTTTAATAACTAATTCTGCAGGAGTCATAATCGTAATCAAAGAAGGCCTGGTTGGCGATTCTTCTATTACTGGTTGTTTTATTACAGCTTTCTTTTTCTTTCGGTTAATGACCAACAATGTTCCGGCAGCAATCAATAATAAAGCAATAGCCAGCGACCAGCTCATTATATGATTGGAGCCGGAAGTTGTAGCATTCTCCGCTTTCTGTAAATTATGCCTGCCTGCTTCCTTGTTATTGATCGTTATCGTAATAGGCTTTGTGGTAATAGTTTTATACGTAGCGCTATCAGGGTCAAAAAAAGAAAAGGAAATAGCAGGTATCACATAGCCGCCCGCCGTAGCTGATACAAAAAGATAATGGAAGGTGCGTGTACCTTTGACCGGTGCAACATGTATATCCAGTTCATCGGTGATCTTTGGGTCAAATCCTTCCAGGCTGTCGGGCCAGTGAATAACAGGCGCAGATAGTTGAGTAAAGTTCCCTTTACCGGTCAGCGTAACCGTTAATTGCCCTTCTTCATTTTTATCCAGGCTATTTTTATTTACAGAAGTGGTGAGAGAGAAATGACCAGTCGCGCCACTGTACTCTGCCGGTTGATTTTTTTCAGGCGATGGCTTCACAGTGATCTTAACCGCCGGCGAACTCATATTGCTTTTATACGTTTCCGTATTGTTCGTTGCATCAGGAGTATTATCCGGTGGCAATACTCCTTCTACTATTTTTTGTTCCGATTTTTTATTAACGATACTTCTGGAAAATTCTACACTATTCTCTACCTCCATCGGATCGATAGTAAAAGAACCGGCACGTAAAGGATATAACTGCACTTTGCGAACGGTATGCACATCAAATTTTTTCCCATTGATAATTTCAGCATCGATCTGCTTATCATTTAACCCTATCACATCCATAACAGTAAAACCATAAAAACCGGGATTCTTAACAATATCCGACTGGGAGACCATGCGGGAATACAATTTGAATGTAGCAGTGATTGGTTCACCAACAAAGCAACTCTTCCTATCCACCATCACTTTCATAAAAAGATTATCCCTGATCTTCTGATAAGGATCATCACCCGGTTTTAAAAAATACTCTGAGCCACCTTGCATCTGCTGCATAGCCTGTCTTTTTTTGGCAGCCTCATCGCGACTGATGACCTGGACCTGAACACTATTACTTTTTACAAATTCATCATTTACTTTAGCCTGGGCAATTGGTATGCTGAATCTACCCGGTCTTAATGGTTCCAAACTAAAAACAACATTCTTTACCTGGGTCTTACCACCGCCACCATACGACGTTCCTTCGTGAACTGTAGGACCGGAAACCAGGCGGAAGTCTTTAAATGCTGGCGGAAAAAATTCAGTAGTAGCGTAGTCGGTCGTTTCAAGTATATATTGAACGATAAACGATTCTCCTTCAACAACAGGACCATTCGTTACCAATGTTTTAAAACTTATCTGTGCATGTGAGAACAGACAACTGCTGATAAGAAAGAATATGAGCCCTGCTTTTTTCATAAGCGATGACCATAAAAGTATAACAGCCTTTGCAAAGAGTTTCTGAAAGTTTACAGCTGGGCGACAATCGTTGTAAATGGTCAGAGATCACCCAGTTGCGGCCTTATCACGATATCTTCCACGCAAGCCTGAGGCGATAATTGTGAGGCAGCATAGATCATTTTCGCAATATCCGCTGCTTCCATAATGCGTTTGGGATCGACGCCGCTACCTTTCCAGGAATCGGTATAAGCAGCTCCGGGATATACAGCTGTTACTTTTATATTATGCGGTTTCATTTCTTCGCGCAGGTTTTTGGAAAACCCTGCTAACGCAAATTTGCTGATACTATAAGCTCCGCCATTGTTATACGCCTGAAAGGATGCAATAGAGCAGATATTAAAAATATGTCCCCCGGGATTAGCAGGATTCATCATAGAAGGTAATAACAACCTGGTCAGCCGGTAAGGACCATATAAATTCAGTTCGATCATTTTTTCCAGCACCCCTTCTTCTTCATTGTGAACACTACCGGGAATAAATGTACCTGCATTATTGACCAGCACATCTATTTTAGGGGCTTGCTTCAATACCCAATCAGCAAATGCCTGCAGATCTTCTTTATTGGATAGATCACAAGTTTTGGTAAGAATAGTGGTACGGGGGAAACGTCCCTGCAATCCTTTACCAGTTAATTGCAACGCTTCTTTATTACGCGAGCATAGCAATAGCTTATGACCCTGTTTATCATCTCCGAATATTTCTGCGATGGCTTTGCCTAATCCTTTGGAAGCACCGGTAATGACGATATTCATAATGCGAAGTAAGAGCTTTTTAGGGATTGGTTAAAATTATGAATGTAGAGTTAAGAATGCAGACAGAACTTAAATCAGATGAACCGCCATTCATGATTCTACATTCATAATTCATAATTTTGGGAAATGAAGTACAAACACCTCTTCTTCGATCTCGATCATACACTCTGGGATTTTGAGGCGAATGCACGCGTAACGTTGCAAACACTATATGATGAACTTTCTTTGCTGGAAAGAGGCGTACATGATTTTGAATTATTCTATAAAAATTACCTGGCTCACAACGATAAACTATGGGAACGCTATCGCAAAGGATATATCAGGCAGGATGAATTACGGGTGAAAAGAATGTGGCTGTCATTGCTTGATTTCAAGATTGCCGACGATGATCTTTCTAAAAAAATGAGTGTCCTGTTTCTTGACCTGTTGCCAACCCGTACCATTTTGTTTCCTTATACCAAAGAGATCTTACAATACCTGAAGGATAAAGGCTACTATCTTCATCTTATTACCAATGGTTTTGAAAAAACGCAACATAGTAAACTTCGCAATTCCGGGCTCGACATTTTTTTCCTGGAAGTAATTACTTCTGAAGGTTCCAATAGTTTAAAGCCTAATAAAGAGATCTTTGATTACGCGTTGAAAAAATCCGGTGCAGGATTAAAAGAAAGCATCATGATCGGCGATACGCAGGAAGTAGATATCCTGGGAGCAAAGAACGCCGGCATGGATCAGATCTTTGTTAATCATTTGAATGTGGTAGTAGAAGAACCTGCGACGTATGTAGTGAATTCGTTGAAAGAATTAGAAGAGATATTTTAAAGCGGCCCCCTCTAAATCTCCCCCCAAGGGGGAGACTTACGTGCATTCATTATATATA
>JBDTPD010000226.1:0-6668 GCA_039932855.1 Chitinophagaceae bacterium
ACTATCAGGTATCGGATCACCGTGTGGATCATAACGAGGGAAACCAAGAAACTCATCCAGCTTATCGATCAGTTTTTTATCACTCACGTGTTCGAGATCTTCTGCCACGCGGTGTACTTCATCCCAACTGAATTTTAATTTCTCTGCTAAAAAGAATTCCCACAAACGATGGCGGCGGATGATCAGTAATGCAACCTTGTTTCCTTCCGGCGTCAGTTTGAAACCATGGTAAGCGCGGTAGTGGACAAGCTTCTTTGTTCGTAGCTTCTTCATCATGTCTGTGACAGATGCCGGACGGGTCTGTAACTCCGCTGAAAGTTCATTGGTCGTAACGGTCCCATCTTTCTGCAGATGAAAAATGGCCTTGATATAATTCTCTTCACTGGTAGAATAGTTCAACACAGCTAAAATAATTTTTAGACAAACCTAAATAATTATCAGCAGATATCAAAATCAGTTGGCAGTCTATCAGTCGTCAGTCATTGTACTATGCCTCTAGTTCTACTACTGGTATCGGAACTGCCGACTGTCGACTGATAGACTGCCGACTGATAGACTGCCATTGTCAACTGGCTGGAAACGCGTAATTTGCCGCTCCAACTAAGCAGTTATGGCCAGATTTTACAGGTATTTTATGTTTTTGACTTTCATCATCCTCCTGGCAGGTTGTAAATCAAAAAAAGCATCGTTATCAGGAGAAGAAGAAATTGACTACAGCGACTTCGTAGATTTTTTTCCTGAAGTTAAATTCCCTTATCAGTTTAACGATACGCATGTGATGGGTAAGGACAATGATTCCTTATTGATCAGTCAGAAAGTGTTTACTCAATTTGTGCCTGACTCCATATTGACCCAGCTATTTGGAAAAACCGCCAAGGTCAAAATTTACCCGATGGGAAAAGCAAAAAGTGATGACACTTATCTTTTTGCCAAAATAGTTTGGGGTACCAAAAAAATGGCGATGGTCGTAGCATTTGATAAGAACAAGAATTTCGTAGCTGCGATGCCGATATTACAACCAGATCAATCACCTGCTACCAAACAAAGTGCAGTAATGGATGTCAGGCAAACGTTCTCCAAGATCATTACGCGTAAAAATGCAGATGGAAGTACCAGTGATGGAAAAGATGTCTATGTATTGAATAATGATGCGCATGAGTTCATGCTGATCATGACCGATGCACTGGATGATAAGATGACTGAATTGATCAATCCGATCGATACATTGCCACGCAAACAAAAATATTCAGCCGATTACGGATCAGGCAAACAAAACCTGGTATCGATCCGTGATAACAAGAGAGCAGGCAAGTTTACATTCTTTGTTCATTTTGAAAAAAACAATGGAGAATGTACAGGTGAAATAAAAGGAGAAGCCGTTATGAAGTCTGCTACGGATGCAGAGTATCATGAACCCGGCGATCCCTGCGGTTTGAAATTCACTTTTAGTGCGAACGCTGTGAAGTTAGAAGAATTGGGAGGCTGTGGTTCGCGCCGCGGATTGAGATGTTCTTTCAATGGATCTTATACACGAAAAAAAGAAATAAAACCAAAGCCTGTCAAGACAAAAAAGACTACGGGAAAATAACAGTACCAGTTGGTCACATGCTATAAAATTTCCCAATTAACCTTTATCTTGCGCCTTCGTGTAAAATAAACACATTATGAGCTTTACAAATTTCCAGGTTCCGTACATTGTCGAAAAAGAATATTCAAAAAAGATAGCTTATTTCTCCATGGAATACGCTATACATCAACCACTTAAGATATATAGTGGTGGGTTGGGCTTTCTTGCCGGATCACATTTGCGCAGCGCATATGAGCTTGGCCAAAACATGATCGGCATCGGTATTTTATGGAAATATGGTTACTATGACCAGGAACGCAACCAGGATCAAACCCTGGATGTAAGCTGGAACGAGAAACAATATAGTTTTTTAGAAGATACAGGTATCAAATTCCAGATCAACGTACATGAGCATCCGGTTTGGGTAAAAGTATATTACCTGAATCCCGAGACATTCAAATCAGCGCCATTATTTTTATTGAGCACTGATGTTCCGGAAAATGATTACGTATCGCAAACCATCACGCACCGTTTGTATGATGCAAACGTGGCTACTAAGGTCGCGCAGTTTATCCTTCTTGGTGTTGGTGGCGCAAAGCTGGTTGACATTCTTGGATTCAATCCTGAGCTGTATCATTTGAATGAAGCGCATGCATTGTCTGCTGTATTTTATTTATACAGCAAATACAATCGTAAAGTAGAAGAGATCAAAAAACGTTTGGTGTTTACTACGCACACACCGGAAGAAGCAGGTAATGAAAAACATGATATCTATCTCTGTCATAAGATGAGTTACTTCTGCGGATTGAGTGTAGATGAAGTTAAAAAACTGACTGGCATTAAAGACGATCAATTCAACCACTCGCTTGTTGCCTTGCGGTTTGCACATATTGCCAATGGAGTATCTCAATTGCATGGACGCGTAGCAAGAGCAATGTGGAGTAAATATGAAGGCATTTGCCCGATCATTTCTATTACCAATGCACAGAACTATCGCTATTGGGCAGATAAGCAGCTTTATCGTTTTAAAGAAGCGGCTGATGATTATGGTATCGATGATCGTAAAAAATACCTGAAGAAAAGAGCTTTTGAAATAGTAGCTGATCAAACAGGTAAATTATTCAATCCCGACGTATTTACTATTGTATGGGCAAGACGTTTTGCCGGATACAAGCGTGCGAGCATGATCGCCTCTGATCAGAAACGGTTTGAAAAATTATTGACGAGTAAAAAATACCCGGTACAGATCATCTGGGCAGGGAAACCTTATCCTGTTGACCATCCGGCTATCAGTGAGTTCAATGAACTTGTTCACCTGACCAAACAATACAAGAATGTAGCGGTAATGATCGGTTATGAACTGAGTTTATCAAAAAGATTAAAACAAGCAGCTGATTGCTGGTTGAATAATCCACGTGTACCAAGAGAAGCTTCCGGTACCAGTGGTATGACCGGTGCGATGAATGGAGCCGTCAACTTCTCTACTGATGATGGATGGATCCCGGAATTTATCAATAATGGTCATAATGGATTTGTGGTACCAAAGGCAGATTATGAAAACATGTCGGTGCATGACCAGGATGAATATGATCTTAATTGCATTTACGAAATATTCGAGAAGCAAATCATTCCATTATATTACGATGACTATCCAACATGGAGACAGATCATGAAGAATAGTATGCAGGATGTGCGTTTCCAGTTTGAAAGTAACAGGATGGCGCATGAATATTATTCGTTGTTGTACAAGTGAGAGCGAGACAAGCTGTTAGTTATTAGCTATTAGCTATTAGCTGTTAGCTTCGGCATTCAAATAGTTTGTAAATATAAAGGCTTCCTGCATGGAAGCTTTTGTATTTTGTATTATCGTAAGCGCGAAACCAGTGCCTAAAACCTAATAGCTTCTCTCCAATTATTTGAGCTATTTTGTAAGAGAAACAAATCTTATGGAACAAGAGAACGGTAATCTTTTTGAAGTTAAGCTGGATGAAACTGGCCGAAGGTATATACGCAAATTATACAGGCTTTTAACCTTGATTCTAATTGGGTTTACGATCATTTCCATTGCGGCAGGAGTTATACAAATTCATAGAATAATAAGATATGCAGACAAAAGTATTGTCGGTCTATTGCCTAATTTAATCCTGGGAGTAGAACCGATGGTTAGCCTGTTTTTAATTTTTATCAATGCAATTGCACTTGTCTATTATTATAAATTTGCTAAGACAATTTCTTCGGGTGTTGATGATGATAATCCAATCCGTTTCAATGAATCATTTAAATTTCTTTACCGTAACGTTCTGGTGAACATGGTGTCACTTGTCTTAAATATCGTTGCGTACATAATTGTTTTAATTTTCGAATTTAAATACTGATCCTAGAATTCAGCTGTGATTTCTTCAACTGTTTTGCCCGTTTTATAAAAATCAGCAAATTTCCTGATCACTGATTCTACAATGGCATCAGGACAGGAGGCGCCGCTGGTCAGGAGAATTTTTACAGGTGTTGTGTCTCGTAAATAATCGCGGGTGAGCAATTCCTGTTTTGTATGAAAATTATAATGAAGAATTTCTTTATCAGATAATATTTTTTCCTCGCTACTAATGAAGTATGTTGGTAATTTCTCTTCGCATAATTCTACCAGGTGTGAAGTGTTGGAAGAATTATAACCGCCTACGACTATTGCCAGGTCAGCTTGGGTTTCCAGCATGCCTGTTACGGCACTTTGATTATCATTTGTGGCGTAGCATAATGTATCCCTGGTGTCAGCAAAACGTTCTCCGACATTTGCACTGGTCATTTTGTATTTATCGGCCATTACCTGTTTCAGGAAATCAGCGATGGCTTGTGTATCGCTCGCCAGCATGGTGGTTTGATTAACAACACCAATACGTTCCAGGTCTTTCTCTACATTAAAACCTTCTGAATACTGATCTTTGAATTCATCATAAAACAAAGACGCTTCTTTTTCGCCGGTAATATATTTCGCCAACTCGATCGTCTGTGCCATATCTTTTACCACCACTGATGGTGCATTGACGGCTGCATGAGAAAACGTTGCCCTCGTCTCTTCATGTTTTGGTTTGCCATGAATAATGATGCTATAGTTTTTTTGAGCAATCTGTTCACTCCTGTTCCATACTTTTTCTACAAAAGGACAGGTAGTATTATATTTTTCGGTAGGAATGCCAATTCCATTCAGTTTGTCTTCTATAGCAAGGGTGGTTCCGAATGCAGGAATGATTACTATATCTTCTGCGGTCAATTCTTCAAATGGTATCAACTGTTTGCCGTAAGTATCCTGTAAGAAAGTAACACCATGCGATTGCAGGTCAGCATTTACCTGCGGGTTGTGAATCATTTCACTTAATAAAAAAATTCGTTTACCGGGATTTTGTTCTACTGTTTTGAAAGCGATCTCGATCGCATTTTCTACACCGTAGCAAAATCCAAAATGCCGGGCAAGGTAAATATGAAGAGGACCAAAATCGAGCAGGGTAGGAGTAAAGTCTTTTTTCAACTTATCCATTTCCTTTCGCTTCTTTTTTACAGCGGCGATCAACGGGCTCCGGTAAATGATAGGAACGTCAAAGCTCTTCATTGTGCAAAGATATTCTATCGAATGAGAAATAAGAAACAGAGAAATAAGGAATGAGAAAGTAAAACGCGGAATAGAAATTGATTGGTAAGATTTCACAGATTATGATAGTTTAACCGCGAAATCTTACTATTGTTTAAATCCGCGTTTTACTTTCTCATTCCTTATTTCTCTGTTTCTTATTTCTTATTTTCCTAGTACCTTCCGGCAAAATTATTTGATGGTATCGTGGGCACATAACACCAATATTTACGAAATCAATATCAGGCAATATACTCAGGAAGGTACTTTCCGTGCTTTTGAAAAGGATCTGCCACGGTTAAAAGAAATGGGAATACATACATTATGGTTCATGCCTATTACTCCCATTGCACAAAAGAATAAAAAAGGTTTGCTCGGCAGTTATTATGCCTGCTCTGATTATACCGCTATCAACCCCGAATATGGTAACCTGGATGATTTCAAAGCGCTGGTAAAACATGCGCATGAAATGGGATTCAAAGTCATTATTGATTGGGTGGCTAATCATACCGGATGGGATCATGTGTGGACAAAAACAAATCCCGATTATTTCCAGAAAGATGCTGCTACGAATGATTTTAAAACAGCAAGCGGAATGGATGATATCATTGAACTGGATTACTATAATCCGGACTTGCGAAAAGCAATGATCGATGCAATGAAATACTGGGTGAATGAGTGTGATATCGATGGTTATCGTTGCGACCTTGCTTCCTGGGTAGAAGTAGATTTTTGGCAAGAAGCAAGACCCCAGGTGGATGCAATCAAACCTTTATTCTGGCTAGGTGAATTTGATGAAACAGAAAGTCCGGAGTATGGAAAAGTATTCGATGTCAGTTACAGCTGGAAATGGATGCACCTGACACAAGAATTTTATCAAAGTCATTTACCTATAACTGTACTTAACTCATTACTGGAAAAATATACAGCGATCGGTGATTTATCCATGCGTGCCTGGTTTACTACCAATCACGATGAGAATACCTGGAACGGAACCGAATATGAGAAGTATGGTAATATGGCGCATGCATTAGCTGTATTCAGTTGTACCTGGAACGGTGTGCCATTGATCTATAACGGGCAGGAAATACCGATGCTGAGTAAACGATTGGCATTTTTTGATAAAGATCTGATCACCTGGAACGACACTGGTAAAAATGAGTTACAGGATTTTTATAAAATATTATTGAATCTTCACGCCAGCAATCCTGCAATACGCGGAGGTGATCCTGCAGCGACTACCTATCGTATCAAAACAACACATGATGGCGAAGCGTTGGTCTTCCTTCGGAAAAATGGAGATGATGAAGTACTGGTGATCATTAATCTGTCATACACTTCTAAACTGAAGTTTGCTATTATTGATGAAAGAGTAACAGGAATGTTTAAGAATGTATTTACAGGAGAAAGCACTGATCTCGAGCACCAGAGAAGCTTGGAATTGGAAGCGTGGGCGTATCTGGTGCTTGAGAAATAAATTAA
>JBDTPD010000227.1:0-6663 GCA_039932855.1 Chitinophagaceae bacterium
CAACACGGAGTTTCAATGCATCAAATAAAGTATTTTTCTTCATGAAATCTTCATTCGTAATATTCCAGGCTGCTGCAATAGAAGGGAACGTTGCATACTTGTTGTTCTTACCAAATTTGCTGGAACCATCTGTACGCACAGTAGCTGTTAATAAATATTTATCCTGGTAGTTCAGGGAAGCTCTTGCAAAATAACTTTGCAGTTCCACACTTGGATCCTTGAATGAAGCAGAACGCAGGTTGGCCTGGTCACCAGCCTGTATATTATCATAGTAATGATAATTAGGTAAAACAGTGAACTGTGTTTGATTAAGATTGAATTTAGATGCAAATGTTGTATTTCCTTCCAATGCTGTTTTCCAGAACTCATATCCGGCCAATGCACTCAGACTTAAATTCTCATTGATCTTTTTGTTATAGTTCAATGTATGCGTAACAGTTTGAGAGAACAGTTTTGAATTACTAATATTAGCTGCACCACCAGTTGGTCCGCTGAAACCAGCCAGCCATCCCATTAATTCTTCTTTACGTTGACCAGTTTCATAGTTCAATCCAAGTAGTAAGCGATATTCAAGATCACTCGTGATTTTATAACCAGCCGATATATTCGTTAATAATACCGTCTGGTTTGTTATATCATTAAATGCTTCTGAGAGTGCTAAAGGATTTGTTTGGCCACTGGGGTTAACCTGGTTGTACAAACCATTTGCACGTTGCAATAATAGTGTTGGGTTCCATATCAATGCTAATGAAATGATATTACCTGTACTGCCTGCATCATTAGAGATCGGCGCTAATTTTTCACTGGTATTAGCGGCAGTTAGGTTAAAATCAAGGCTTAATTTATTATTAAGGAAGCGGTGTTGCGCATTAAAGTTTGCTACATATTTTCTAAGTCCTGTTTTTCTAACAATACCTTCCTGATCTGCATACAGGAAAGACGCTCTGTATTTTCCATTTTCACCACCACCACTGAAAGCCACTGAATAGTTCTGTGTAACTGCAGAGTGGGTAATTTCTTTGAAAGGATCAATGCTGGCTCCTGAATCAGATTTAGGAGCGTTGTATGCTGTCAATGCGCTGCGATATTCATTTGCACTCAGCACATCAATTTTTCTCATTACACCAGCTACACCTGATACAGCCGATACTTCTATCTTAGCAGGACCCGATTGACCTTTCTTAGTAGTTACGAGTATTACACCATTTGCACCGCGTGAACCATAAATGGCAGACGCAGATGCATCTTTCAATACATCAATGGATGCGATATCATTTGGATTGATATATAATAATGGGTTCGCATCAGGTGTATTTCCTAAACCAGAGTTATTTAATCCCGGACGGGCTGACCTGCCATCAAGCGGAATACCATCAATAACATATAATGGAGTATTTCCTGAACGGATAGAGTTACTACCCCTGATCTTTACAATAGTAGCAGCACCGGGTTGACCAGAGCTGTTGATCACCTGGAGACCGGCTACTTTACCTTGTAATAACTGATCGGGATTAGAAGTAGGTCCTTTGTTGAAGTCCTTTGCCTGGATAGAAGCAACGGCGCCGGTTAAATCTTTTTTCCTGGCAGTACCGTATCCTACCACAACCACCGCATTCAAATCCTGGTTGATAGATTCCAGGGTTACCGTGACTTTACCATCCGGACCAACAGGCACTTCCATTTTTCCGTAACCTACCGATGTAATTGTTACCGATGAAACGTCTGAACCAACAGACAATGTAAAGTTACCTTCCGAATTAGTTGATGTTCCGGATTTGGATCCTTTGGCGACAACACTTGCACCTACTACGGGTGTGCCATCTTTTGAATCCGTAACCTTTCCGGTAATTGTTTTGGTCTGAGCTGCGACCGCTAAAGAAAGAAAAAGGGAGATAACACTAAGAGTTACCCCGGAGAGTTTTTTAGCAAGCATAAGCAATAGATAATAGGTTTGAGAATTTGTTTCCAGTCCTTATAAACCATGTTCCGGTTACACGATACAAATAAGTTTTGTTACTTTAACCCTAGCCGTTCATCAAAATTTCAGAACCAGGCAAATAATGTAAAACACTTAATTATTAATATTTTATAACCGGAGCTGATACCAAAGTAATATAAATAGACCGCCTGTAGAATGATTAGCTGCGTGCGTTTGCATGCAACAGCTTCCGCAAACATTTTCGCAACCGTTTGCGGGGGACAACTTTTTTAACTTTTTTTTAATAGACGATCCATATGAGCAATAAAACAACACTTAAGCACATTTCAGATAAACTACACCTAAGTGTATCCACTGTATCAAGAGCATTAAAAGGACATCCCGATATATCACTGGAGACACGCGAAAAAGTAAAAAAGATAGCAGAGGAAATGGAGTATGAACCGAATACTTATGCCATAGGATTACGCACCAATAAAAGCAAACTTTTCGGATTGATCGTTCCGGAGATTTCAAATTTCTTTTATCATTCTTTCATTTCAGGATTGGAAGAAGAAAGCAGAAAGATCGGTTACTCATTACTGATCTTACAATCGGGCAATGATCCTGCAGTAGAAGCAGAAAATATTAAACTGTGCCGCATGAACAGGGTAGCAGGTGTGTTCATTGCTTTATCAGGCGATAGTGCCGATGCGACTGAATTGCAGAAACTGGAAGAAGATGAAGTGCCGGTAATCTTCTTTGATAAGGTACCTGCAATGGAAGCATGTAATAAAGTAAGGCTGGCTGATGAAGATGCAGCAGCATTGGCAGCCAATCATATCATTGATAAGAATAAAAAGTATGTGCTTGGCATATTCGGCAATCCGATCATGTCGATCACCCAGAAAAGAAAAGAGTCCTTCAGTAATATTATTTCGAAGCATCCGTCTATTCAATTAAATACGGCACATGCTCATTCTCCGGAAAAAGCATTTGATATCATTCATGACCTGATAAGAGAAAATGCAAAACCAGATATTGTTTTCACTATGAGTGATGAAATACTGATCGGAGTCATGAAGGCAGTGCAGGTACACAAATTGAATATCCCGGAAGACATGGGCATTATCTCTATCTCCAACGATGGATTTATTCCGAGATTATATGCACCAGAGATAACCTATATAGAAACGAGTGGCTATAAGCTTGGCAAACTTGCCTTTGAGCGAATCAAAGATCACATGGAAGGAAAACATTTTTATCGCGAGTTGATACTGCCGTCGAAGCTGATTGCGGGAAAATCTTTATAATGTACGATGTTAGATGTACGAGGTACGCCTGCCCGGTTATAGAATAACTGTTCTGACCCCAAACTGGCGTACATCATACATCTAACATCGTACCCTTTAGGGATGAGAGTCTTTCTTCGATATTATCTTTTCTCTGTGATGATTCTCGCAAAATCGGTATCGGATCAAGCACAATTTTCTTCGCTGCTTTCACTGGTTTATCTTCCTGGTTGATCAGATCAAGTACTAACCGGAAAGATTCCTCTCCCATTTTTACTGTTTGCTGATCAATGGTAGAAAGGCTTGGAGTAATATGTTCACCAAACAATTCATTAGCAAAACCAATCAATCCAAATTGTTCCGGCATTTTAATGCCACGGTTCTTTAATTCTTTCAATGCCCCTAATGCCGTGAAATCTTCTACTGCAAATACTGCATCGGGGAGGTCTTTTATTTTTAATAATTCTTCGATTCCTTTTTTGCCGGCTTCGATAGAGATATCGCCGGTAACCAATAATGTCTTATCAAACTTTAACTGGTGATCAAGAAGTGCTTTTTTGTAACCATTAAAGCGATCAAGAAATGTTTTCATGTGCAAGGGCCCGGAGATATGCGCGATGCGACGGTAGCCTTGTTCAATCAAATGTACAGTACCGAGGTAAGCCCCACGGAAATCATCGATCAATACAGAAGAAATGCCCAGTTCATCGTTACCACGGTCAAAGAAAACGATGGGGATACCTTTATTCTTTATTTCTTCAAAGTGCGAATAGTCCTCGGTTTCTTTAGAAATAGAAACAAGAATACCATCGACACGGGCAGATATAAATGTTTCGAGGCCTTTTACTTCATAATCCCTTCGTTCATTTGTCTGGTATATTAATATGGTATAACCTTCAAGGTTGGCCAGGCTTTCGATACCATGTACAACCGATCCGAAGAAATTGATCTCAGCGCTGGGGATCATTACGCCAATAACGAAGGTTTTACCGGAGCGAAGAGAAGAAGCGACTTTATTGATTCTGA
This sequence comes from Chitinophagaceae bacterium, assembly GCA_039932855.1. Classification (GTDB taxonomy): domain Bacteria; phylum Bacteroidota; class Bacteroidia; order Chitinophagales; family Chitinophagaceae; genus JAJKIP01. The sequence goes on from JBDTPD010000227.1 coordinate 4,237, forward strand.
AATTTAATTTTTCGGCAAGTGCGTGGACCTTTTGTTTTGTTTCAGCGCTGATACGCGGGTGATCTTTCAACGCCCTGGAAACAGTTGCAGGGGTTGTTTGTAGTTGCTTGGCTATATCAGAGATAGTGGTCCGGCGAGGCATGCGCAATCGTTTGCACCAAACTAAGGAAAGATTTTGAAACACGGCTAGTTTTCTGCTGTTTTTTTGAAGACACGGATGGCCGTGTTCCAAAAGAAAAACCGCCCTCATCAGGCGGCCTTCTGTTTATCTCTTATATGTGTCCGGTGGTACTTATTGAGTAACCGTGTACGTATTTGTCAGGAAGTTGACATGGATCTTATACGTACCGGCTGCAGCAGGTGAAGGGATCGCATCAGGATCATTCGAGCTACCATAGTTAGCACCCAACGTTCCGCCTGTAACTGATGTGCCACCAAACTGTGGTTGCCAGTTATTGAAAGAAGAAAGGAACTTATAATTCTTTCCAGGGATCAATGCTACTGAAATTTCAAACTCACCATTATTCAAACGTGTGAATTTTTGCCCGGCAGGAGGGTTATTCACCCAATTACTTGCTACTGCATCACCCGTAATATATAATTCTTGCGGAGCTGCATTAGCGAACGGTGTAACAGAAAATTTTCCTGACTGGAAATTATAGACCATCTTATACCACCCAGCTGCAGTAGGGCCAGGGAAATTATCTCCGAACACAGTCGCTGGAGCAGGATCAAGATGGAAACCAAAATCACCACCAGCACTAAGACCCGCAAGGGTCTTATCTGCTACACCATACTTAGCGTTCCAGGTATTTGTGTTAACAGGTAATAATAAATACTCACCACCACCAGGCAGGTTAAGAATAGCGCCATAAGTAACAGAATCCATTCTTACCAATTCCTGTGAAGGAACCGGAACAGGATTGGCCCATACACCCGGAGTAGCATTACCAACAATAAATAAATGATTAGTTGTTGGCGGTGTTACTTTAGGAGGCGTTACATAAGGTGTCATTCTTATCTTCAACACATTCGATGCATACTGCTCATTGTTATTAGCATAAGAAGAAATAACGCGCACATCCATATCATATGGAGTGTTGTAAGCAAATCCATACGCTAATAAAATTGCATTGAGTTCTTTCGCTGTATAAGAAGCGGTACGGCTGGTAAGAACTGTCTTTGTAACTTTTTTAGAAAAATTACGCCCGCTTGAATCGAGCTCTACTACATATTTATAGTGAGAAGAATCAGTAGCATAGTTAGGCGTTGTCCAGTTAAAGACAATAGCCACATTATTTGAATCAGCTGCTGCTGCCGCAACAATTGTTTTTGAACCACTCAGCTGTACAGCTGTACCCTTATCATAAAAAGGGAGTTTATCTGCTTTGTCGCAAGCCGTATAGAAAAAACTCACGGTAACTGCGAGCAGGAAAAGTTTTATCAAATTTCTCATATCAGTATTATTATATAATGATTATAGTCTGGTTACTGTGAATTTTCCTCTCTGGAAATCAACCTGAATTTTATAGTTACCACTGGCAGGAGCGAGTAAATCACTTCCGTTATATTTAAAGTCATCTCCATTCACGTTGTTAGAATTATTGGCACTACCAGCGCCGCCATATTTATCGTTCCAGCTACCATATACCGGAAGGAACAAATAAGACTGACCGCCAGTCAATGCAATACTTGGCAATTCATATAACGTATTGTTGATCTTATTGAATTTCTGAGAAAGTAATTCTGCTTCTCCGCAACCACACTGCCAGCTGGCAGGTGTAGCACCGCCGGTAATAAATAATTTACCAGATGCAGGTGGCGCTACCTTAGGAGGAATAGCATAAGGAACAACAGTATACTTCAATGTATTTGAAACAACTGCTACAGCACCATTTGTCAATGTTGCCTTTACACGTATTTCAATATTAGCGACAACAGATGTATCCAGCACTAATTGATTTAACAGAAAATCATTGAATTCACCCTGTGTAAATGATTTAGAAAGATCATTGCTGATAGCAACGCTCTGCTTGCTTGTGCTGTTGAAATTAGCCCCTTGCTTATCAATCTCGATAACATAGTTCACATTCTGTGAGCTGGTACCGGTATTGAATTTATAATTAGGATTGGTCCAGTTAAGCGCTATGGCCTGGTTATCCTTATTAGCAAACGACAATGCAATACTGTTATTAACAGAAGCAGTCAATACAGGATTGGTGCCTCCTTCAAAGAATACTTTCTTCTCATCTTTCTTGCAGGAAACAACCGCTGCAAAAAGAAAAGATGAAAGGAACACGAGTTTTGATAAATGTTTCATATTTACAATTTTATCAGTATTATATTAATACCCATCATTCTGGGTGAGATTTGGATTAGCTGTTCTGTTTTCCGATGGTATCGGGAAAATATTGTACTTGGCATCTA
>JBDTPD010000228.1:0-6655 GCA_039932855.1 Chitinophagaceae bacterium
ATCACCTGATGCTGAGTATTGTAAAAAAGCAATTTGCTTCCTCGGGGTATGTGATGACGCAGGATGTAAAACGAATCTTTGTAGATGGGGGTTTCTCGAAGAATCTCCTTTACATGAATATGCTCGCCACATTTTACCCCGGAAAAGAAGTTTATGCGGCAACCATAGCGCAGTCTACTGCGTTGGGAGCAGCATTAGCTATCCATGGTTCATGGAACGATCAGTCTTTGCCCGCCAACATGATCGATCTGAAGTACTATTCATCAATGCAACCGATCTCCTTTTAAATCCCTTTCTCAATTGTTAATGTCTCACCCACACTGTGTTTCGCAGGACGGGACAGGACGATTAATTACACACACCCAGTAATTTTAGCTAACGACAAACAAACAATTTTATTAATTCTCAATGCTGCTGTATGAAAAGATTCTTTCCGGGAATTGGATTGGTTATGCTGCTACTCATAACTTTTTCTTCTTCCATTTTCTCTCAAACAAATTCTATTACGGTCTCCGGCAAGATCACTGATAAAAACGGTGATGCCTTATCGCGTGCTACTGTATCCGTAAAAGGAACCGGTACACGTACATTAACAAAAGAAGATGGAACATTTGATCTGCTCGTTCCTTCTGCGAACTCCGTTCTTGTTATCAGTTATGTTGGATATGAAGGACAAGAGATAGCAGTTGGTGAGCGTCGGGAATTTGCATTAACGCTTTCTCCATTGTCCTCCGACCTTTCCGATGTAGTCGTGATTGGTTATGGTACGCAAAAAAGGAAAGGTGTAACAGGTGCTGTTTCATCTTTTGATGCAAGGAAATTGCAGGAACGTCCTTTGCAAAGAGTTGACCAGGCATTAGTAGGACAGTTGGCTGGTGTGACTGTTAAACAAACCAATGCTATTCCTGGTAAGGCGTTCAGTGTGCAGGTGCGTGGTTCGGGCTCTGTCAGTGGTGGTAATGAACCATTATATGTTATCGATGGATTTCCATTATCCGTTAACTCCAGTAATACCAGCAATGGTAATTTCTCTACCGGTAACCCGTTAGATAATATTAATCCGAATGATATTGAAAGCATCGAGGTATTGAAAGATGCTGCCGCTGCGGCTATCTATGGGTCAAGAGCCTCCAATGGTGTTGTGATGATCACTACTAAACGTGGTAAAACAGGGAAGGTTAAAATAGAAATGAATACATACACCGGGTATAGCGAAGCCAGCAAACAATTAAAAATGCTGAATGGCGAGCAGTGGATCGATCGTGCTACAGAGATTATCAATGCTACGTATGTAAATGATTTCAAAGCGTCCGGTGCTACCGCTGCTGATGATGCGGCTACCCGGCGCGCTAAGATCGGTATTGGTCCAACAGCTATTAGTACCAAGTACATGCTTGATCCAAGATGGGCAATACCTGGTCATCCGGGCCTTACTTATCACGATTGGCAGAATGATATAGAAAGAAAAGGGTTGATTCAGAACTACCAGATCTCTGCCAGCGGCGGTTCAGATATGATTCGTTATTTTATCTCTGGTAACTATGCTAACCAGGATGGATTTATCAGGGGAGTAAATTACACTGCTTATTCATTACGCGCGAATGTGGAAGCAAATATTTCGAAGAAATTAAAGGTCGGTGTAAATATTGCACCTACTTATTCTATCACACAAGACCCTGGTGTGGAAGGAAAGGATAATATTTTTCACCAGGCGCTTAGTATGACGCCATTGCAGGAAGATTCAGTAGGAAATCTTCCAAACATCGGTAAGAATAATCCATACACATGGAGCAATACCACGAATAGCTCATTAGGAAAATTGATGTATAATGTTGGTACCACTAAAAGATATCGTACCATAGGAAGTATTTTCGGTGATTATGAAATAATCAAAGGATTAAACTTCAGAAGTTCAGTAAATCTTGACAATACGGATAATGTGGCGAATGGATATACTCCTTATATCATCACAGGTCAGTTAGCTTCTTCACGTATTTTCAATGGTTCTAATAATCTGCTCGCAAATACATCTGGTTCTTACAACAGCTATCGCAGACAAACTTTTGTCAATGAAAATACCCTGAACTATACCACTACTATTAATAAAGAACATAGTCTCAGTATACTCGGTGGATTTTCTTATAATCTTGATCGGTTTGACAGAACGACAATGAGTTCAAGTGGTGGTTATAATAATGCGATCATTCAGACATTGAATGCTGCAGTAGCGATTACGGGTAATACGACCAGTACCAGGAGTGTGTTACTCTCTTACTTCAGTCGCGTGCAGTATGCCTTCAGGGATAAATATTTCTTAACAGCAAGTTTACGGAGGGATGGTTCTTCAAGATTTGGTATCAACAACCAATATGGTACATTCCCATCTGCTTCATTGAAGTGGGTAGTATCTGATGAGGACTTTATGAAAGATATATCTGTGTTCAGTGATTTAAAATTAAGAGCGTCATGGGGTATTAATGGCAATAACAACCTGCCAAATGACTATGCCAGTCTTGCAACGATCGGGTCTTACGGTTATGTATTTGGTACGCCTGCTGCTGTAATTGGCCAGGCTCCTAATGTATTGGCTAACCCTGATCTGAAATGGGAAAAATCACAGACCTATGATTTCGGTCTTGACTTTGGATTTTTTAAGAACAGGCTTACCGGTTCATTCGATTATTATAATAAATTAAATACACAGCTTTTATTGAATGTACAGGTTCCTGAGATCACCGGTTTCCAGACTTATCTGACCAATATTGGTTCGGTGAGAAATATCGGACAGGAGTTGGAACTCACTTCACGCAATATGGTAGGAGAGTTTCAATGGAACACAACGCTTACCCTCACACATAATACCAATAAAATAGTAGCGCTGGCAGCGGGTCAGAAACAAATCATTATTCCTAACGGCCTGGATGTCTCTGATGAAATTCTTCGTGTTGGTTCGCCATTGAATGCAGTATATGCATTGAAAATAGTTGGTTTCTTATCAGCAAAGGATATTGTTGATAATGTAGCGCGGTATGGTAATGAAGCGGTAGGTGATCCTAAGTTTGAGGATTTCGATCACAATGGTTCGATCACAGAAGGTGACAAACAGATTCTCGGTCATCCGAATCCTGATTATACCTATGGTGTTACCAATACTTTCCGGTACAAAGGTTTTGATCTGAGTATACTTGTTCAGGGTCAATCAGGTGGTTCTATTTATTCTATGCTGGGAAGAGCGCTTACCCGGGCAGGACAAGGATTTTCTGATAACACACCTGCAACATTCAACAATAGGTGGAGATCAGAGACTGACCAGGGTGATGGACGATTTGGTAAAGCGTATGCATCATATAATTCACCGATCACTGCTGCCAGTGACTGGTTATATTCATCCGACTATATCCGTGTACGCAATATCACATTGGGATATGATCTAAAGACAATTATTAAGACAAGCGCCGTACAAGGTGCAAGGTTTTATGTAACACTGGAAAATTTCTTTGGTCATGATAAATATATCAATGGTTTAAATCCTGAATCTGCTAATACAGGTATCAGTTCTACTTCAGCTTATCCGGAAGCAGGTGACTATGGTGGATTGCCACTGCCTAAATCATTGATCGTCGGGTTGAATATTGCTTTTTAATTACCCTAATTATTTTTAAAATGAAAAAAATACTTTCTCTTATAATAATAGCTGCTATCACATTTACTTCCTGTAAAAAGGATTTAAATCAGGTGCCTATTTCTACCACAACGACAGCTACGTTTTATAAACAGCCAAGCGATTTTGTACAGGGCACCAATGCGATCTATAACCAGTTGAGAGGTTACCCGGACAGGTTAAACTCTTTATCGGAGATCCGTTCTGATAATATTTATGGTGTAACAGTAGCTGGTCGTGAGTGGGACCCGATCAACAACTTCGCTACCGGTATTGCTCCTAATGTATATGTAGAAGAAGCATGGAGCAGTGATTTCAATGGAATATTCAGAGCGAATACAGTACTTGATCAGATCGTTCAGAATGGAAGTTTTGTTGGATCCGCTGTATTAGCAACAAGGTTATCAGCTGAAGCAAAATTTCTTCGTGCATTCTTTTACTTCGATCTGGTTAAGTATTATGGTAAGGTGCCGGTGGTAGAACATCCTGTTTCCGCAGCTGAAGCAATTTCTATACCACGCAGTCCGGTTACCGATGTATATGCATTGATCATCGCTGATCTGCAATTTGCTATTACTAATCTTCCTGCTAATTATAGCGGTGCATATCCTGCATATGGAGCAGCAGATATAGGTCGTGCGACTAAATACGCTGCAGAAGCATTGCTGGCAAAAGTGTACATGACACGTTCAGGTCCTACTTATGGTATCGAAGGTCCGGGGTTGGGATTAAGTGAATGGACGCTTGCATTACCATTGCTCCAGGATATTATTACCAATGGTGGTTTTGTTTTTAATCCCAGCTATGCAAATATTTTTTCTTATGCCAATCAAAGTCCGGCTATCACTTCCGGTAATCGTGAAGCAGTATTTGATGTAATGTATATGTCAGGTCAAAGTCCTGTATTGGGCGCTACTTATGTATGGGGACTTACACCGCAGAATTATCTGACAACGGTAGGTGCTACATTGAATTCAGCAGGTAGTCTTGAAATTATTCCGGTAACTCCGAATTTGATCAACGCATACGACCCTGCTGATGTACGGAAAGGAGTAACAGTGTTTACAGCAGGATATACTTTCGCTGGTAATACAGAGAATCGCCCATTCTTTAAAAAGTGGCTGGATATTACAAAAGTGCCTCTTACCCGTTTTGATTGGGCAGAAAACTTTATCGCTATTCGTTATACAGATATATTGATGCTGAAGGCAGAATGTATTCTGCATGGAGCGCCCGGTTCACAAGCTGATGTAGATGGTATCGTTACCCAGGTGAGAACAAGGGCCGGTCTTGGTGCATTAAGCAATGTGACACTACCACAATTATTTGCGGAGCGCAGACTTGAGTTTGCCAATGAGGGTCAGCGTTGGTTTGATCTGCAAAGAAGTGGTGATCTTGTTACCATCATGAATGCATGGAAAGCAACGGATGATGCGCAGAATAAAGTAAATAACGTGGTCGCTAATTATGTCATTTACCCGGTACCTCAAACGCAGATGGATGCGGTACCTGGATTATATATCCAAAACCTGGGTTATTAATTTTTTCATTCCCAAGCATTAGCAATTAGGTGGCGGTCATTCTTGATCGCCATTTTTCTTTTATAGAAGTTATGTGAATAAGTAAGTACGAAATAAGAAATAGGAAGTATGGGACGTCTGATGATTGTAATGTCCCTTTATGTCCCGATGGAACATAATACAAATAGACGTTACAAACTATCAGATGCCTCGTACTTCGTACTTCTTATTTCGTACTTATAATCTCTTTTCTCTTAAAAAGCTGATTTTCTGACAGGATGGGGCAGGATGATTGAGGAAAATATCTAAAATAAATTGCCGCCTAATATTTAACCCTTAATTGCTGCTGTATGAAAAACAGATTTGCTTGGCGAAGATGCCTTTGCATGGCTATTCCCTTATTAGCTGCACTGGTTTCTTTCTCACAAAATAGTGTTCGTGTTTCGGGCCAGGTTAAAGATGAGGCCGGCAAACCCCTGGAAGGCGTTACCGTTTCGATTAAAGGCTCTACCACTGCTGTGGCTACCAAAGCAGACGGAAATTTCGAAATCACTGCTCCCTCAGAAACTTCTACGCTTATTTTCAGTTCCGTTGGTTTTACCGAACAACAGGTTCCATTAAACAGAAGAACCCGTATTGATCTTTCATTAGAAAGTGCTTCATCTGTTATGCAGGATGTAGTTGTTGTTGGTTATGGTACCCAAAAGAAAAGTGACCTGACCGGATCCGTAAGTCGTATCACAGCTGACCAGATCCAGGAACGTCCCGCACAAAACGTTTTACAGGCGATACAAGGTAAAGCACCCGGTGTGCAGGTATCTACCAATTTCAAACCCGGTGAATTGCCAGTGGTAAGAATTCGTGGTAGCCGTTCTATCAGTGGTGGTAATGATCCATTGTATGTAGTAGATGGAATTCCATTGGTGAATGCACTCGGTGTGAACTCATTTACCATGAGTGACCTGAACCCGAACGACATTGTATCGATAGAAATCTTAAAAGACGCTTCTGCTACTGCCATCTATGGTTCACGCGGTGCAAATGGCGTTGTATTAATTACGACGAAGAAAGGACAAAAAGGAAAAGTGGGTGTATCATTAACAAGTACGTTATCGCTTGATTCATACAAATCATTAACTGATTGGATGGATGGATCACAATACCTCGATCGCTGGCGCCAGAGTTTAATGAATGGGCGACTTTATCAAACAACTACCAATACTAATTTAAATAATCCCGCTACTATCTGGTATCCTGATCCTTTTCTCGATAGAGATAAAATGGCATTAGCCTCAGATGCTACGGTATTAAAAAATATATGGGGCGCTTATGAATGGAACGTGTATGGCGTTTCTCCAAAAACACGCGCTACTACTGCTGAAGAACAAGCAATGGGTTGGCCGGCACAAGTTCCGATCTATGATGCCAGCAAAATAAAAAGCTATGACTGGCTCGATGCAGCTGTTCGCCAGGG
>JBDTPD010000229.1:0-6645 GCA_039932855.1 Chitinophagaceae bacterium
TATTCCGCCGAAAAGGGTAGTGAGAACATCAGCAGCAGGAACACAAAAGAAAGATGTTGCCAGCCTGCGTAAAAAAATAATAGCGCAAATGGAACTGCAATAAAATAATATTGTTCCGTGAGTATTGATATCCCAGCTATCAATACAAACAGGATCGTAAAGATGGTGAATGAAGAATTGATATTTTTAGCAGCCGGAATCACTACACACTGGTTTTTCTTTTCTCCATGATCAATGCCAGCAATAATCCGAATAAAATACTAATAAAAAACGTAGCCGCTAATATTTTCCACAATGCAGGCTTGTCGGGCCATGCAGCAGACCTGGCTCGTTCTACGATCATCAACGCAGAAGGCTTGCTATCAAACATTAATTGATACTGCCCTATTAGTTTTTCATACTCTTCCAATTGATTCCAAAGTGCATTGCGACGAACGTTATTAATTCTTGATTGTTCGGCTGGTATGAGGTGAGATATGATTTTTACATTTACACTATCATAAAGTATAGCGTTTGAAAGACTATCGAGTTGCAATTTTATTTTTTCACGACTTGCTTTCAGATTATTCAATACACGACCATTACTTTCATTCTGCACAGATTGATGAATACTGTTTAATTTATCCATGATCGCATTCGCGAGTTGTGGTGCAAGGTTTTTATCAGTATCCCACACTTTTACTTTCAATTCACCGAAATCACTTTTAATGACGCGGGTATACTTTTTTAAAATTGATGCCGACTTGACAACAGCAGCCTCTCCCTGTTCATCTGTCTTATAATGATCCCAAAGATTGAATGATTGCGCGACGAACAGGTACACTGTATCTAATTGTGCAGTACCAAGCATGACATCTAATTCATCGGTACTACCCATGCTGGATGAAAGGGACTGAATGTTTGTATTAAAGATGCTGGCTTTGTCAGTCAATTCAGGATTAGCAGGAATAGCAGTAACTGTAGAGAGATAGCGTGTTGGTTGAAGGAAACTAACTATTGTAACTACTACAACAGCGAGTATTACTAACAGCAATATTTTTTTCCACCATTTACCAATCAAATAAAAGATATCAGGCATGAATATTTCTTTTGATAAAAGATTAATTATTTTTTTGAACACTCTATTTACTTTTTTGCCTTGATGCAAAAAAGTAACAAAAAAAATCAAGGCATCCCTGAATCAGTATCACTAATGAAATTTTATCCATTCTGTTTTTTCCATGAACCGATCCATTGAGAAAGTCCCGCTAATTTACTGGTAAGCATTACAGCCACTGTGATCATCATTGCCACAATGATCAGCATCCATTTACCTACCGGCCAATCTTTACACAGATAAAAGAAGCCACTCAGCAAGATAGCTGTAAAAATATAGATTAAGAGGGAGCGTATGTGAAGAGAAACCCCCATTTTTTGTTTTACGTACAACATAGTGGCAATACCACAAAGAAACTGGCTGCTGATCGCTGCAATACAACAACCTTTGGCGCCCCATGCAGGGATCAGGATAAGGTTCAGTACAATATTTACGACTACACAACCGAGATTTATAAAAAAGAAATCCATTATGCGGCCAGTGGCAGTTAATACCGTTCCATATATCTGTACCAATGAGTACCCAGCCAAAGCAGGCAGGCACCAGCGAAGCACTTCAATTGCATTCACATCATTGTGATGATATAATACCCTTTGGATCCATGGCGCGAGTGAAACAATGGTAATAATGATGCCCGTTGCCAGCATCAAGAGAAAATGACGGCAATTATGAATGACCGTTGTTATTTCTTCCTGCTTACTCCAACGGCGCGCTATGAACGGAAGCATAAAAGAGACAACAAGGTAGCCGGCCATATTTGATGCATCGAGCAAGCGGTATGCTGCTGCATATATACCTGCCTGGTAAGGACCATTTGTATTCATTCTTTCTAATAAGAATGCATCGAGTCGCGCGTGCATCGACATGAGCAGGACAGTAATGCCAAACGGTAATGCCTGTGCAAGGAGTTTGCGATCGGGTAGCCATTTTTTGGGAATGGAAAAATGAACGCCTTTTTTTACCAGGAAAATAAAGGCAAGGATAGTTGCAATCGCCAATGAAGCTGTTTGTAAAAACAGAAATCTTTCAAGTGTGATTGATCCGGCCAATAAAGGAAACCAGAGTAGAATGCCGCAGGTGATGATCATTAATCCTTTATCAGCAATAGACAACCACGCATCTGTTTTAAACCATTGCTGTGCGGTAATGATAGCACGTAGAAAAACAAAGAGAGAAGTAAATATCTGTATCAGTACTACATAGAAAAGAATGTCCCATCTTTTTACACCCGAGAGCCATGCGGCTATAAAAATAACAAGGCCGTATAGTAGTGCAAATAATAATTTTAATAGCAGGAATTTGCCGGGTAACCGAAAGAAATTTTCTTCAGAGGCTGCCAGTTGACGATTAAAGAAACCTGTAAATCCCCAATCGGCAAGGAAACTAAAAACAACTGATAAGCCAAGTAGTGAAAAGTAAATGCCATAGGTTTCTATTCCTACTACATTCTGCACCTGGCGATCAATAGCAAATATCCAGACAGGTTTGATGATCGCATTTAACAGAATAAGCAGGCCAAGTGAAGAATAAAAACCGGAAGGTTTCTTCATTAATTGACCACTTTTACATTGCGGTTAAAACTTTCTTCGAGCGAGATGAATGTTTCGGTGCGTTCAATGCCTTTTATTTTTTGCAACTGATCATGTAAAACAAACCTCAGTTGAGAAATATCTTTACAAACTATTTCTGCGAACATGCTATAGTTACCCGTGGTATAATTGAGTCGCAGGATCTCCGGTATTTTCTGAAGGTCCTTGGCGACTGTATCATACAAAGAACTTTCTTTTAGATAAATGCCAATGAAAGCAATGACATCATAGCCCAGTAATTTAAGATCTGCGCTGAGTTTTGTACCTTTCACTATACCGGACTCCTGCAGTTTTTTAATACGTACATGGATCGTACCGCCGGATACAAACAGCTTCTTGCCAAGATCAGCATATGAAATGGCTGCATCTTCCATCATGTGATGAATGATCTCAAGGTCGAGTTTATCAAGATTCAATTTACCTGCCATTTTATAGTAGTTTTTTGAGTTTTTTTATATTATTCCCCAAATATTTGAATAATTTCTATATTTTCAAAATATTTATTGAAAATTTTGGAACGAAATGCCCTATTCCTTTATTTTTGTTCTATCAAGTTCTTTTAAAAGCGGATTTAATCCGCAACATACTGTGGGGTGATGAAATTTTCGGCAGACATGCCCTCTCGTCTCGGGGGTGGGGATAACAGGACAAACGCAGCATAGAGCCGACGTTACCGTTGGTAAGGCCGACCAGGGTTGACCACTAATCTTTGTGTTGCAGCTAACTGCCCCGTGGAGGTTCGACTCCTCCCCCTACAGCTTATTTTTCTCATGTGAGTGTGATTGCGCCTGTAATATCTATTACGGGCTTTTTTTTGCCCATAACCCATTTACCTTAAATCATAAGTTCTGGCACTTTGTTTGGCATTTTTACCCAATTTCGCATCATCTAAACACTGTACTATGAGAAAAATAATTTTACTCCCTGCTCTTTTATTATCGTTAATTATTCATGCACAGGATGCCACTGTCAAAGATTTACAGGCAAATTCTCAAAAAGCAATTAAAAAGGACCCGACTGATACTACTGTAAAGACATGGAAAAAAGGCGGGATCATCGGCATCAACCTCGCGCAGGGATCGCTTGATAATTGGGCCGCGGGTGGCGATAAGTTTTCTCTTTCTGTCAATTCGATAGTTAGTCTGTATGCTTTTTATAAAAAAGATAAACATAGCTGGGATAATACGTTTGACTTCAATTTCGGTTATCTCAGAACAACCAGCCTCGGTAGCCGCAAAAATGATGACCGGCTCGATCTCCTTTCGAAGTATGGATATGCGTTGAATTCAAAATTGAATGTAGCTGGCTTATTTAATTTCCGCTCACAACTTTTTAAAGGTTATACTTATCCTGATGAAGTAAAAACTTTTTCTTCTGCGTTCCTGTCACCAGCATATTTACTATTAAGTTTAGGTCTTGATTATAAACCTACTGCTGATCTATCAATTTTTGTATCACCCTCTACCGTTCGCTGGACGATTGTAAAAGATGATACACTTTCTGCAAAAGGTTTGTATGGAGTAGATCCCGGAGAGCATGTAAAAACAGAGTTTGGCGCATTTGCTTCGATCAATTATCTGAAAACATTTAATAAAACACTTAGCTATAAAGGGAGATTGGATCTTTTCTCCAATTATGCTGACAATCCACAGAATATTGATCTGTATTTCACCAATGTATTGAACATAAAACTTTCAAGAGTATTATCAGCTACCTGGAGCGTAGATATGATCTATGATGATGATGTTCGTTTATTTGGTGATACAGGCAAAGGCGCGGCGCTCCAATTGAAATCATTGATAGGAATAGGATTGTTGGTTAAGTTGTAATGATCAAAATAATTAAGGGTTATGAAATAAGAATATTATTCTTATACATAACCCTTAATGAATCATCAGTAACCTCTCCTTTATTTAAGACTCTATCTTATAAACGATAGGCAATGTTCTCCATGTTTTTACCGTTTTGCCTTTCACCTGACCAGGTGTCCATTTAGGCATATCGGAAACTACTTTGATTGCTTCTTCTTCTAAGCCATATCCAATCTTTTTGCCTGTCGTTGTTACATTCGTTACTTTACCATTTTCATCAACACCAAACTGTACATATACTGTTCCTTCTGCACTATTATCAATAGCTTCTTGCGGATATTCAATATGATTATTGATATAATCATCTAATGATCCATTATAAGCCGGAGATACTTCAGCCCAATTATAATAGCCCATTTTATCCTTGCTCATTTTTACTGTTTGATCATCTGCTTTTAATGAAGCAGTGGCTTTCCCTTTCTTTTTAACAGCCATAGTGGGAGCTGCCGGCGTATTACTAGCACCCGGCACCGCTGAGTTGGCTGCGCTGTCAGGATTAGCTGATGTGGAATTATTTGCCGTATCTGTATTATCATTACAAGCGACCATGAAGGTGGTTAAGGCCAAAGCTGTAGCAATTCCGCGTAGTTTAAAGCTTAATCGACTGAATTTCATATAATTAATTTTTAGGATGAACAATCTTACCCTTATATAAATCCAAACCAAATGCCACATAACTTTGCGCGGCATGGGACAAAAAAAACTGGAACGTTTTGCAGAGCTAAAGACCTTCTCAAACGTGCTTCAATTTCCCGAAGGGATAGCAGGCAAATGGAATGATTTCTTTCAAAATCAACATCCGATCACATTGGAGCTCGCTTGTGGTAAAGGCGAGTATGCAGTGGGCCTGGGACAATTATATCCGGAAAGAAATTTTATTGGTATCGATCTTAAAGGAAACCGGATATGGGTAGGTGCCAGGAAAGCAATGCAGCAAGGATTAAAAAATGTTGGCTTTCTGAGAATACAAATAGATCAGATAACAGAATATTTCAGCGGGAAAGAAGTTGAATCGATCTGGATCACTTTTCCTGATCCTCAATTGAGGATGTCGAAAGCGAAAAAGAGATTGACGCATCCAAAGTTTCTCCGGCTCTACCAACAAATTCTTACCCCCGGTGGCCGCATTAATTTAAAAACTGACAGCCCCGATCTGTATCAGTTTACAAAATTGGTCATTGATTTGTATGGATGTAATGTGCATACGGATATCGATAATGTATTCAGTCAACAAGAAGTATCACCTGAGCTTGCTATCAAAACGCATTATGAATCGTTGGATATAGCCGGAAGCAATCGTATTCATTACTTATCTTTTTCTTTACCTGACCTGCTACCAGGAAAAGAAAAAGATGATGAATTAAAAAAATTATTGAGCGATGCCGAAGATGATTGAGCATATTCATTATTACATCAATGATGCAGGGTGGGTGGTATTGACAGAAAAATATCTGCTTGAAAGAGGATATTGTTGTGGTAATGGATGTTTGCACTGTCCGTATAGTTATGAACAGGTGGCGGAGCCGACGAGGAGTGAATTGTTGAAGAAGCGAGAACGCGGATTAACGGATAGAAAATAGATTTCACGGAATTTTATTTGTGCATTTCTTCATTACATCCCATGGTTGAAGAAATAGAACACGGATAGCACGGATCAAACAGATTTTTATTCAACAATAATCATACTGACCCTTAGCCCACGGTTTCAACCATGGGTTGTTAGTATCAGAATGACAGCAAATTAAAACCCGCGAATCCGATAGCTATCGGATCCTACCTAATTCTACTTCATCTGCGTTTTGTATCTTCAATCCATGGCCAAGGCAAAAAAATCATTGAACCCCCGATCAGTAAAACCTTCGGGCGCGAAGGATGATAATTTCTTTGAACAGGTGTATGAAGTAGCACGTCTTATCCCAAAAGGAAGAGTAACATCGTATGGTGCTATTGCAGCGGCACTTGGTACAAAATTATCTGCACGTATGGTAGGGTGGGCGATGAACGGAGCAGGAACAGCCAAACCAAAAGTGCCTGCTCATCGCGTGGTCAACCGCAATGGTTTATTAAGTGGCAAACATCATTTTGGCGG
>JBDTPD010000230.1:0-6631 GCA_039932855.1 Chitinophagaceae bacterium
AAAACCTGCATGAGATCGGCCGCCTGATGCGTGCAATGATCCTGCAACGTATCACAGACCTGTATGGAGACATTCCTTACTTTAATGCTGGTCTTGGTTATTATAGCAATGTATATTTCCCGGCGTATGATAAACAACAGGATATTTATAATGACCTCTTAACAGAAATTGAAGACGCTACCAATAAACTGGATCCTGCTGCTGACAAACCAATTGGTGATGCATTCTATGGTGGTCAGACCGACCAGATCGGTAAATGGAAACGTTTTGGCTATACTTTATTGCTACGTGCCGGTATGCGTTTGACAAAAGCAGATGCTGCAAAGGCACAGGCTATTGTTGCCAAGTGTATTGGTAAAACAATGACCAGTAATGATGACGATGCTTTTCTGAAACATAGTATTCCCGGCGGTCGTCCTACTGTCAATCGTAAC
Organism: Chitinophagaceae bacterium; assembly: GCA_039932855.1. Classification (GTDB taxonomy): domain Bacteria; phylum Bacteroidota; class Bacteroidia; order Chitinophagales; family Chitinophagaceae; genus JAJKIP01. The sequence continues at coordinate 435 of JBDTPD010000230.1, forward strand.
TTCCAGGTGCTGACTGGTCAACCGGAAGTTGATTATGTAAAATGGTCAAAGAAAGTAATTGACTTTTTGAAAACGAATAATGATCCGCGTTTGCCAATCATTGCTCAGTTAGCAAATGGTGATAGAACTGCGGCAAATCAAAAAGGTATGCCAAATGGATATGACCTGAGTGGTGTTCCCGGAAGAGATATTTCTTCTGCGCCTGGTTATACAACGATCGGAGATTATTCAAAACCGAGTGATTATTTTGTAAAACTGGATGCACCTACTTTCATTCTTACGTATGCAGAATCTCAATTGTTGCTGGCTGATGCAGCAGCAAGATGGACAATAACAGGTTTAAGTCCTGCAGCTACTTATTATAACAATGGAGTAAAAGCAGCTATTACTTATATGGCTCCTTATGATCCAGCTGCTGCTATTCCGGGTTCTGCAGCAGATACATATTTGACAGCACATCCTTATGTTGTTGCCAATGGATTAGACATGATCAACACACAATATCACGCGCTGACAGCCACAATGTTTGACTTTTACGAAGGCTGGAGCAACTGGAGACGGAGCGGATTTCCAGTGTTAACACCGGTTGTATATCCCGGTAATGTGACTAACGGAACTGTGCCGCGCCGTTTTCCTTATCCTCTTTCTGAATCAAATACCAATGCTGCAAACTATCAGGTAGCACATGCTGCAGTTCCTGGTGGAGATGGTTTAGCCGGACGTGTATGGTGGGATAAGCCTTAAAAATTATGAATTATGAGTTAAGAATTATGAATTGAAAATCCTGTTCATAATTCTTGCACCATAATTCTACATTCATAATTCTTTTTCGGGTTAAGCAGTTACAAATAAAAAGGCTGCCCTGGTTGTTGGGCAGCTTTTTGCTATTAGCTGATAGCTATTAGCTATTAGCTGTTTGTTTCTTATTCATAAAAGCATCCAGATTCTTTCTTGCATTTTTTTGAACAGCTCTTTTCATAAAGTTTGTCCAGCCAAACATAAGACCTTTCCAACCCAATGCCTGGCTCATCCAGGTACTAAGTCGGAAACCGTCACTATGCTCGATGATCTTACCATCATTGAATTTCATGAATGCTTTGATACGGTTCACTACTTTTCTACCGGTTTTTGAAAAAGTATAAGTAGCAACCCATCTGCAGGTACCGTATTCTTCATCAAGTAATTCTATATCGGAGAAAGTCAGGGAAAAATCTTTTGCATTTTTACAAAGCATTTCCCACATAGCTTTTACTTCATCATCTTTTAACATGCCAAAAACAGGATCACTGAAAATGATATCATCACTATAACATTCATTCATGGTTTTATAATCCAATTGCTGAAAGGCCGTGTAAAAACGCCTCATCAGCTCTGCGTTATCATTCATACATTTACATTTTAATGACGAGTAAATATAAGTACTATGCGTTTAACGATCGGTCTGCTTTTATTTTTATTGTCCTTTTCTATTTCGGCACAGATTGCTATCATACCACAACCTGTTTCGCTGAAGCAGCCAAAAATTGCCGCTAAGTTCACTATCAGCCCTTCAACCATTATCGTGTTGGAAGGTAGTAACCTGGAGACAACCGCTACATTTTTGAATGACTACCTCGAAGATGTATATCATTTCCGGTTAAAAGTAGAATCTTCCGGCAGCAACAGTACAAATGCAATCCGTCTGAATTTTGAACGATTGGATAATGATATCGAAGGTGCTTACATCATGACGGTCGATAATAAAGGCGTTTATATCGCCGGGGATAACGAGCCCGGCGTTTTTTATGGCATGCAAACACTTCTTCAGTTGTTACCGGTAACACAAGTATCAAATTCCAAATTGCCTGTTCCTTATTGTTCCATCGATGATTATCCACGTTTCGCGTATCGTGGCATGCACCTCGATGTGGGTCGTCATTTCTTCCCTGTTTCTTTTGTAAAAAAATATATTGATTATCTCGCGCTCCATAAGATGAATTATTTCCATTGGCACCTCACAGAGGACCAGGGCTGGCGCATTGAAATAAAAAAATATCCGAAGCTTACAACAGTAGGTGGTTATCGTAATGGTACCATCATTGGACGTTATCCCGGCAAAGGCAATGATAGTTTACGCTATGGTGGTTTTTATACACAGGATGAAATAAAAGAGGTGGTAAAATATGCAGCCTCACGTTATGTGACCATTATCCCTGAAATAGAAATGCCGGGTCATTCATCTGCAGCCATCGCTGCTTATCCTGAGTTAAGTTGTTTCCCTGATGAATCAACCAAACATCCAGTGCAATGTGCATGGGCAGGAGATACAACCGGTAAACAAGTACAACAAACATGGGGCGTCTTCGATGATGTGTATTGTGCCGGTAAAGAAAATACCTTTACCTTTTTACAGGATGTGATCGATGAAGTAGTGACATTGTTTCCTGCAAAATATATTCATGTTGGTGGCGACGAGTCCCCCAAAGCCAACTGGAAACGTTGCCCGCTTTGTCAGCAACGTATGAAAGAAAATGGATTGAAAGATGAGCATGAGCTGCAGAGTTATTTTATACAACGCATGGAAAAATATCTCAACAGCAAAGGCAAGACATTAATTGGTTGGGATGAAATACTGGAAGGTGGGCTCGCGCCAAATGCATTGGTCATGAGCTGGCGCGGTGAAAAGGGTGGAGTAGAAGCGACAAGCCAGAATCATATAGTAATCATGACACCGGAAGATCCTGTTTATTTTGATCACACACAAAGTAAGAATGAAGATTCAGTGACCATCGGTGGGTATAATCCATTGGAGAAAGTATATGCTTACGAACCTATTGCAAAAGGTATTGATGCTGCACATGCCAAGTATGTATTCGGCGGACAAGCCAATATGTGGTCAGAATATTTGAGCAACGATCGCAAAGTTGAATACATGCTCTTTCCACGTATGAGCGCATTAAGCGAAGTGTTATGGAGCGCGAAAGAAAAAAGAAACTGGAGTGATTTTGAATTACGTTTGAAATCACAGTTCAGTCGCTATGATCTTTGGAAGGCCGATTATAGCAAAGCCTATTTTGATTTGAAGCCAACTGCCATTGCTGCTACCAACTATAAAAACGTTTTATGGAAAATGCAAACCAATGGCACCAGTAAAAAGATCAGGATAAAAACAGGTATTGATTCTTTTTATTACAAATCCCCGGTCGTTATCACCCGACCTGGTTCTTATGAAGCATATATGGTGGATAATAATGGAACCATACTTGGCAAACCGGTAAACCAAACTTTTTCTTTTAATAAAGCAACAGGTAAAAAAATTACGTTGCTTACCAGACCTTCTGATAAATATCCCGGTGACGGAGCTTTTACACTGGTAAATGGCATTCAGAATAAAGCAAAACTCGTAAGATCAAGTGAATTTATCGGATATGATGGAGGAGGAGATTGCAGTGCACTTATCGATCTTGGAAAGGAAACAAAAATGGATTCATTGATCGCACATATTTTAGATCAGACTGCAAGTTGGGTATGGCCACCATCAGGTATTGATATCTGGACATCACATGATGGTAAGAAATTCTCCGCCGCAACTTTCACCAAAGAATCCGGTGATAACAAACTCATGTGTGCATTCTCAAAATCTATCACGGCACGTTATGTAAAAATATTGATCCACAACCAGGGCATCATTCCCGACGGTAATCCCGGCGCCGGCAGCAAAGGATGGTTGATGGTAGATGAAGTGGAAATTAAATAGTGAATAAATAAGTCAAAATTCAAAAGTCAAAAGTCAAAATATCAGGTTGATACTTTGACTTTTGACTTTTGAATTTTGACTTACTGCTAGCTAATAACTTTTTAAACCATTGGTATTTCCATCAACAACAACTCCGCATCACTTTCTGTCTTAATTTCCAGTTTATCTGTTTCAGAAAGACCGAGACCATCACGACGATTAAGCTTTTCACCATTAATAGTCACATCGCCATCGATCACAAACGCATACACACCGTTTTGTTTATCTTTTAATTCATAGGTCGTACTGGTATCTTTGTCCAGTTTTCCTAAATGAAACCATGCATGCTGATGAATATTCAATCCTTCTTTATCACCCATTGGCGATACGATATTCAATAACTTATTCTTTGCTGCATTCAGATCAAATGCACGCTGATCATAACGAGGTGTTACATTTTTTTCATCGGGGAACACCCAGATCTGTAATAGTTTTACTTCTTCTTTACTATTCTTATTTTTTTCTGAATGTTGTATACCTGTTCCGGCACTCATCACCTGTACTTCACCTTTGCTGATAATACCGGTGTTGCCCATACTATCTTTATGTTCCAGTTGACCTGACAATGGAATGGTAATGATTTCCATATTATCATGCGGGTGTGCGCCAAAGCCCATACCACCGGATACTGTGTCATCATTCAATACACGTAATACACCGAAGTGAATACGGGATGGATCATGATAACCCGCGAAACTGAATGAATGATAAGCATTCAACCAGCCATGATCGGCATGACCGCGCGTGTTTGCTTTATGTAAAACCTTTTTCATATAAAACTCCTTTTATTATTAATGATTCAATGTTACTTTTTCTTTCACTAGTTTATCAGCCAGCCATAAAAACTCTGTCATGAAGTTGTGAACGCTATTACTAAAACTTTCTTCCAGCAAATCTCCATCAGCGCTGAATTTTTTATCAACTGCCGGAACGATCAGCAGGTAAGGAGAAGGAACGCCAAACAAAGCTGGTACTAATAATAACAATTGTTGCGATGCTCTCACACCACCCATTGCTCCCGGCGAAGCGGTCACGATCCCAAATGGCTTATGATGCTGTTTGGGAAAATGATCCAGTAAATTCTTCAGGGCAGGAGAGTAGCTACCGTTATATTCTGATGTCGCCAGTATGAATGCATCTGCAGCAAAAATGCGTTGCGCTAATGATTTGAATTCTTCCGGCGTATTTTCTACCGAAACAAATACATGCTGAATAGGCGGCAGGTTCCAGTCTTTCAGATCAATCAAACCTATTTCATGGCTTGTATTCTTCTTTAACCAGTTTTGCAGATGAAACGCCACACGGCGGGTCATGCTGTTTATTCTTGGACTTCCTGAGATGATTTCTATTTTCATAATATCCTCGGGGAATGATTGTTTATTAATTCAGTGTTTAAACATCAAAAAGCATTCCTACTGCAAAGAAACTCATTTTTGTCAGCTATCCGGGCTAACTGTCAGGTTATTCCGGTAATCGCAATTTTTTTGTTCATTTTGTCAGCAGGAACAAGGCGCATTGAGGGTTGAATCCGTTAATTTCGAGTATGTTAAAATGAAAACAATGGTCAACCGGAGAAAGTTCATACATGCATCACTCTTCACCTCTTTAGCAAGCGTGATTGGTCAGCGGACATGGGGTAGGGAAAGCGCGCAATTAATAAAAGGACAACCCATCGTCATATCTACCTGGGATGAAGGACTCAATGCAAACAAAGGTGCCTGGGAAGTATTAGGTGCAGGAGGCAGAGCGCTGGATGCTGTCGAAAAAGGCGTAATGGTAACTGAAGCTTCACGCAATTGCTGTGTTGGATTAGGAGCCAATCCGGATCGCGATGGTTTTGTCACCCTTGATGCATGTATCATGGATGAATCTTTTAATTGCGGCAGCGTTGCTTTTCTTGAAAGAATAAAACATCCTGTATCAGTAGCAAGGCGTGTAATGGAAAAGACACCGCATGTGATGCTGGTAGGAAGTGGCGCTCAGCAATTCGCTATTGCTGAAGGGTTCCCGCTGGAAGAACAAGTTCTTTCTGCTGAGGCACAAAAGGAATATAATAACTGGTTAAGGAGATCTGAATATCATCCGGTCATTAATGTTGAGAACAAAGGCAATCACGGACCATTTGCACCACAACAATTAGAGAATGGCGACTGGAACCACGATACCATTGGTATGGTAGCAATGGATACAAGTGGTAACCTGAGTGGAAGTTGTACTACCAGTGGTATGGGTTTTAAAATGCGTGGTCGTTTAGGTGATTCACCTATTATCGGAGCCGGATTATTTGTCGACAACGAAATAGGAGCCTGTACTGCTACCGGCCAGGGTGAAGATGTTATTCGTATGGCTGGTTCACATACGGTTATTGAATTCATGCGCCAGGGATTATCTCCTGATGTCGCCTGTAAGAAAGCAGTTGAAC
>JBDTPD010000231.1:0-6630 GCA_039932855.1 Chitinophagaceae bacterium
CTCGTACTTTATATAACCGAATTCTTCCAGTTCTTTGATACACTTATGATACGTCGCGCGACCGCGTATGCCCGCCACTGGCATTACCATTTGTCGGGTAACCAATAGCGGAATCTGCAAGTCGCAATGGTACCATAGGTAGAGCAGTGCCATAAAAAGACTGATATGAGTGGTACCAATTCTTTTGTCTGCTATTGCCGCGATATAAAATGAACAAACGCAATCAATCGTTTTTTGTAGATCGTCTCTTGAACGGTCATTCCCGGTAACTGTATTTACTTGCGCGGCGCAATGCAAAACGGTTGGTGCGATTAGCATAACAGGTATTTTGTTTTTTCCTTTAGATGCTTATTCATATTTTAAGTCCCTGCTTGTCCTGGTTCCTCTTTTTGGGCAGTAATTCATCATCTGCCGCTCTGGCTTTCCCCATACCTTTTTTTTTACTGTTCTTGTCCGTCAAATCATCCACTTGTTGATTTTCGTCGGTCGGTTTTGCTTGTTTAGTGGTTTGCTTTTCCTGATTGGTTTGTATTGAATTGCCTTCTGAATGCACCGTCTTATCTGAAGTAAGCTCATTTTTGGGGGCTTCACTGGAACCGGCTTGCTGCTGATTTTTGGGCGCCATGTTTCTGACCTCGGTGGTAATCATCTGAAATTCCTTGTCGTACATCTGCACCTTTTGCGACTTGCCACTCTCCGGCTCTGCAGCGATATAGATCCGTTCGCCATTCTGATCAGTGACTGCCTGCAGATTTCCTTTTTCCAATGATTTAAGCAACTGCTCTCTTTTCTCAGGATTTTCCAAACCCTGGAGATTTAATTTGTCTATTGCCTTTTCAATTTTATATCCGAAATTCTCATGGATATAAGTCAGTTTATAATTGCCATTCTCTGTTTTGTTCTCAAAGTCCATTTTGAGCCATGTGTCATACTTCTCCTTTGTCTTATTAATGAGTTCTTTGTAGACCGCTCTCCCATCCAGCAGGTTAAATGCTTCCTTGGCTGTCACAATTCTGTTGTTGTTCATGTAAAATGTCTGTTGCTTTTCGCCTGCATCTGACTCCATTCTCGCCGCATAGTTGTTGAAGAAATACATGTCCTGTTTGTCCCCCAGCTTAAACTGGAGATCATAGGACATTTTCTTTCCATTGAATTCATCCTGATGATGTAAGGTAAATTCAGGTGGCATTTTTTGCATGTTGTCCACCAGCGCCTTGTTCAATTCTTCACCGAAACCTGTCATACGTAGTGTATTTATCAGGTATTCTACATTCTCGCTCTTCATGATCATATGTTTTAATGATGATAAAATAGTTTCCATTAATTCTTTTTCCAGCATCTTACTAAATCTGTTTTGGCCAGGTTCCTGCACTACTTCTTTCTCTTCCACAGGAACATCATCGATGAAGTAATAAGCACCGATACAGGTGCCTATCTGCTGGCCATTGATAATTGCTGTAATCGATGAAAGCAGGGGATTGATTGCTGCCGCGACCAATAAATCGCTGTCACTGGAATTGTTTACACAATATTCCCAAGCCTCATCTTTAGACTTAAAATAAAGCATGCGCTCTTCTATAGAAGGTGTTGGAAATAAATCATAGGCCAACCAGCTATTTCCCTGGTTCATTTCCTTTTTCATTCGAAGGCTGGTACTAAATAATTCGCTTGGCAATAGCGTCATGGTCACAAATTTTTCCGGTCAGCACTCTATCACCCTTGCTTGTTTATCGTTTCAAGTCATCTAAGCGTATACCATGAATGATCTTTTTATTTTTTATGCGCAACTGGACATTCCTTCCCCCATTTTTCTCCATCAACTGAACGTATAAGTATTTATCATCCGGAATCGTAAACTTTTCCAATGCAACAACGACGACACTATTGGTAAAGGCTTTTATTTCATGGAGATTACCTTTACTATATACGGGTACGATCTCATTCTCCTGGCTCGCCGTTCGCTTACTTTTATGTTTGTCTTTGATAAAGAATCGGGAATAGTCAATGCTATAATCAATAGCACTTTTGTTTTTTATCCGTAGCTGGCAGAAAATAATGTTATTGTTTATGTAAACCCCCGATAACCTGAAAGCGACCTCGCCATTAAAGTCTTTGACATGATGTGTTCTTCCTTTTTTTTGTTGAATTTCATCGGCCAAAACCGCAACAGTAGAGCGCCTCACTGTTGGTAGATAATACACGAGCGTGTCGGGATGTTCTTTAAAAGTCACCGAAAAAAGATACACGCCACCATCAGCAGTAACAACGCTGAGATTCGTTTCCAAAACTTTTTCTTGTGCCGCTTTGACCAGTAAGATATGATCTGCTTCTTTTACCTGTTGCACCAGAATATCTTTCGTACCTCTGTCCACATGCAAGATGGCTGAAGGAAATACCAGACTTGTTGTTTTATCAGCAGCTATGGGTAATAGGGGCACTTGTCCGGTTGCCGAAAAGAGCAAACTACACAAGCCTATCAATACACACATTCTTTTCATACACTTGATTTATTAATGATTAATAATTACTCTCCATTCTTTTCTTTCAATAGCAACCGGTAACCCGCCTTTACCATTACTTTTATCAACTTCACTTTTTTGCTGATGAGACTTTTAGCAGCAGAGAGACCTGCACCCGCGGCTTGCGCCTTCAGCGAAGGGTCTACAGCACTCAACTCCATTAATTGAAGGGTGTTATCGGCAGACTGTTTGGCAACATCTCTGGAAATGGCTCCAGGTATATATATCCCGGCAAGACCATCCATATCATACACTTCGAGTTTGACCGGATACAGCGAATTGTTGAATCGGATGGAATTGATTTCAACCGTTAACCTTTCATCGTTAAGTGCCACATATCCAAAAAGCAAAGTGCCTTTGGGTATTGGCACGCCCGATATATAGATATCATCGTATAGCCTTAATTTAATGACCGCCCCATTTACCAATGTCTGGTCCTGCTGCACTACGGCTTCAATTGCACTCTGCTCCCAGGTATCTATGTTTGAATCTCCTAAACCATAAAATCCATTTTGCTCCAGAGCTTTCCGGCCTGTATCCAGTAAACTGATATGGTTATTATCATTCTCCTTAGACACAGCGAACACCTTCGTTTTGTTTTGTAAAGACTTTTCTTTTAATCGGTCCTTTACTCGTTCCGGATGTTGAATGTCTAATATCCTTTCAAGAGTCCCATCCAATCCCTTCATTTCTGTATCCTCATCCGCTGGTTCACTCATACCCTGCATCATTGTCTGAAGTCGGTCAACCTGTTTGTAGAGTTCGCTATTGCCCTGCATAGGTTTTGATCGTTGAAAGCTATCCTGCGCAGGCAGCGGTGTTTTATTTAGTTCCTTTTGCAGCAGCGATATTTTATCCATGATCTGCTTATCTGGATTTCCTTGTCCGCCTGGCAGCGGGGAGGTATTCAACTTTTGGTTAAACTTTGTGGCGGTTGTTCGGGTGAGCTGTTCCAATTCTGCTGTGCTACTGTCTGCTTCAGGCTTTTGATAGTAAGGGTCACTGCGCATCCATTCGGACATTTTCGCTGAGTCTTTGTCGGCTTTGTCGTAAAAACTGAGTTTGTCAGCGAATTGATCATCTTTCAGGTTTGGGTCAGGCAGGTTTAAATTCAATCCTCTTAATAATGATTCCTGCGGCCCTGCCGCTTTACCCTTTCCGCCACCAAGGGCCCAAAATGCCAGCGTTACAAATGGAAAAATCAATAGCGGCATTACCATCAGCATCCGTCTTTTCTTTTTGAAAGACTCACCATACTTTTGTTTTATCATACCATCATTTTTAAAGTTTCTCAAAATCTATTTTGTATCGTATGCATGTTCTTTTTTGAATAATTCTTCCAGGTATTGTATACTGTCAAGCAATGAAGGACGTATGGTCTGGCCCGTACTGTCCATAAATTTTTTATACGATTGGATCTTCTGGTAGGTGCTGTCATCCATCAAGGGTTCCAAAATGGGTTCACCGGTCTTATCGAAAAACTTCAGCGAATGAATTTTTTCTGCTTTATAAACATTTATTTTATTCCCGTTACCATATAGTGCAGACCAGATAAAATACACGCTAAGACTACCCCAACAAATACAAAATACTAGCAACAGCCATTTCATTTTGCGAGGCTTTACAGTTTCAAACCTTTTATTGAGATATCCTGCTACTTTTCCCTTGATGCGCAGTCCTGCACTGTTAATTTTTGCACCTGCAAATTCCGCCCAGGCATGTGTTTTTTCTTTTTTCATCGGTTCTGCGTATTGATGTCTGAATTATCGATCGTTTTCCATTTTTCTATTAAAAACCCATGAGGATTGTTATCTGAGCGCGTTACATTTCTCAGGTATCCTTCCGTAATAATATTCCTCGTCACAATGGTTGTCGGGCGGATTATTTTTTGTTGTCCCTTATACCTGAAATAATAAGGGTACACATTTGTATTGATGTCAATGCTGTCCGCTGTAATTTCCTGGCTGATGTTACCTGCAATCAGGTTAGTGTAATAACCGTTTTCCTTAAGGTTGTCATACTGCTGCTTTGCTGAACCATCAGCCAGATACAGGGCATGAACGATATTGGATTGGATGACCTTTTCATCAGGATCGAGCGAAAAAAAATAATGATGAAACATATTTACGTGATCCCTTGCTTCCACTGGTACATTATCCTTTCGGTCTGCAGAATAGGCTTCCAGCGCTTTTCCATTGGCGAGGATAAATACCTTTTGTTGCGCACCGGAGACCAATTGGTAACTTTTATACATGGTAAACAGCGTAATCAACACGCTTGCCAATAAGAACACGATGGAGAATAAACGGATGTGCCGGAAAGCAGAGTCAATATTTTTCATTTTATTAAAGATCATTTGCCACTGATTTTATCCTTCATATAATTTGAACTGTCTTTGCCGGCCGACATATAACCATCATGCATATAGTTCGGTGTATTCATATTATTATCAGATCCTATTCCCATTGTATTCAATGCGGCCTTGCCGGTAGCGGTGCCTGTGTTTATACCGGCTGTTGTTGCACTGGAAAAACCTCCTGTTACTCGGTATAACAAAGTATTGCCGCCGCCTGCGTGAATAATATAATTGGCAACACTGGGAACAGTAAAATATCCAATGATTCCAATGATCATAAAAATCAGATACGCGGTGTCTGTCGTATTGAAGAAGGTATCACCATTTGTAGCGATCTGTTGCAAATCTTCCTTCAGCATGTTTTCTTGAATTTTTCCCATGATGCCACCGAATATATTGGCAACCGGTAACCATAAGAAAATATTAATGTATCTGGCAATCCAGATGGTGAGTGTATGCTGAAATCCATCAAAGACCGCAATGCCAAATGCTAAAGGCCCAAGTATCGCCAGCACAATCAGGTAAAAGGTTCTAATGGTATTGATACATAGCGCAGCCGCTTCAAACAAAACCTTTAATACCTCCGACATCCATTGTTTGACTGAATTGCGGAAATTGTAGGACATTTTAGCAAAGGCAAATTTGATATCATTGCCAATGCTGCTAAACCATCCTTCCGACTTGTCGCCATAATTGTATTTATACCATTTGTCTCTATCCCCGCTTCCTGTTGGCCCTACATACATCTGCCAATAAGCGGTTTTTTTAATCGCTTCTTCCTTCATATGTAGCAGTTCGGTAATGGCGCGATCGGAGTCAGTCACCATTGCCGCAGTAGCCGTCACGGTCGGTTTCATCACGCCGTTGATCATCGCAATGACAGAAGGGAAAATAAGAATGGCAAAACCTAAAACAAACGGTCTGAATAAGGGATAAAAGTCGACCGGTTCAGCTCTGGCAATATGTCCCCATACCCTTGCCGCTATATACCAGGTGGCTGCAAAACCTGCAATTCCTCTGCCGACGCCAATTAGGGTGCTGCATAAGGGCATCATGTCATCATACAACTGTTCCAATACTTCATGAAGACTCCTGATTTGGTTAGCCATGCCTTGCGCAAAAATTAGTTTTGGCGATATCAGGCACAGGGTTGTTATTACTATTCTTACACACTGTTTCATACACACGTTTTAAATATATCAAATCCTAAAACCCACGAAGTTTGCGCGCCAAATCAATTTCTGCCTTTTCACTTTTTCTCTGCAAGGCCAGAATAGCATTGTTGTTATTGAATTCCTGCAGAAATGAATACTGGTCTATAATATCTGCATACACCTTATCGATTGCTTTTAGCCGCTCGTCATCACTCATCCGCAGTTTTCCCGCAGTAATGATCATCGCCAGTTCATCAATGCTGTGAACTCCCTGACGAAGCACATTATCATAAATCTTCCCCAGGTAAGTAATTTCATCTTCCGTAAACTGATTATTGTTACGGAAGGCATCAAGGGCCATTCGGGCTTCCCTTATTGCCTTCACCTGATAGGTGATGATATCAGCTACCCTTTTATAGTTTCTTACGGCAGGACTCACCTCCATCAAGGCATCCAAAAACGCTTTATGAATACTAAAGCTACCTTTGGAAATATCTTTTACCGCCGAATAGCCCTTATCAAGAATGTCATACCCTTCTTTCAAATCCTTTAAAATCTGTTTGAACTGCGCGAGCTTTTCTACGTCCAGTAATAATTGCTG
>JBDTPD010000232.1:0-6609 GCA_039932855.1 Chitinophagaceae bacterium
ATAAGATCTCTGTGTTTTATGGCGGACCTGTGCAACAGGATACTATTCATTTCCTGCATCAATACCCGGATATTATTCCCGGCGGTATGGAAGTGACCAAAGGTGTGTATTGGGGCGGTGATTTTGATAAAGTAGTAGAGTTGATCAAAACAAATAGTATCGATCCCGGTAAAATAAGATTCTATATCGGTTATTCCGGCTGGGGCAGCGGACAACTCGATGATGAACTCAAAGAAAAATCCTGGCTGACCGTAGAAGCTAACCGCAAACTGATCTTCCATCACAACTACGAAGAGATCTGGAAAGAATCACTCAAACAATTGGGTGGTGATTATGAGATGATGATCAATTTCCCGATTGACCCACAACTAAATTGAATTTTTCTAAAAAAGAATATCGAACAAGGAACAAGAAATCAGTTGGCAGTCTGCAGTCGACAGTCAACAACTTATCGTAAGTAAATTACGACTGTCAGCGATCAACTGAAGACTGTAGACTGTGAACTGCCAACTGATATTCTTTTTCTTATCTTCACTTAAATAAACTCTAACTATGAAACGATTATCCCTTGGTCTTCTGCTATGTACAACGGTCTTACTTTCTTCTTGCGATACCTTAAAACAAATTGTGTCTATCCCATCTGAGTTTGAAATGGCGACAGGTTTGAAAGATGCGCTGTCACAAGGATTATTCAGGGGTTTTGATGCGTTCGCTGATCCAAATGGTAATCCATTAGTACGCTTTGCATTTCCCGGCGATGCCGCTAAAATCGAAAAGACATTACACGATCTTGGTCTTGATAAAACCGTTAATAGTGTGACAAGCAAATTCACTTCTGCTACTTCTGCTGCTGTGATTGCTGCAAAACCGATCTTTTTAAATTCATTGAAACAAATGAGCATCCGTGATGCAGTCAGTATACTGATCACCGACAATAATCATGCTGCGACAGAATATTTTAAAAGCAATATGACTTCGGAATTGATGGTTGCTTTTCGTCCAATTGTTGATAGTACTATCAGAGTACAGGGTGCCGCTAAAGAATGGACCAGTATTGTGAACATATACAATAAAATTCCTTTCATTAATAAACCACTTGAACCAAGCCTGACTGATTTTATTGCGGCCCGTGCCATCGATGGCATGTTCGTAGAAGTAGCCAGCGAAGAAGAAAATATCCGAACCAAGTATGAGTTTCGTAAAACGGATATGATGAAGAAAGTGTTTGGATATGCTGATGCTGAGTTGAAGAAGCGTGCGGCTCAGAAACAGTAGGCAGTCTTTCAATCGGGAGTCAACAGTCGCTTTAGATTATTAGTATTCTCTAACGCTTATCGTCAATTAACAAGCTTATAGTTCGATGCCTGCAGTCAGGGACTGTAGACTGCCGACTGAAAGATTGCTTATTGTCCTAACCATTCTTTAAACCCACCTACTCTTTCTCTACTAACAACAGTCTCCGCAGTAGTAGCTGGTATTAATTCAATCTTTAATCGTCCACCTAACCAGGTATGTACTTTTTGTACTGCTTCTATATTTATAAGGAGATGACGATTGATGCGGTAAAATTTATTGGGTTGGAGTTGTTCTTCAAGCTGTGATAAGTTATTCTCAAGTAAATATTTATTATTACTAAAATCAACTGCGTAACAAAGTTTTCCATCTGCGTAGCAGTATGCGGTGAGTTCTGTTTTGAGATAACTAAGTTGTTGTCCTTTTTTGATCAATAGGCGCTCACGGTATTTTGCAGTATTCATTTCCTGGATCATCTTCATTATTTTTTCCGGAAAAATATTTGTCGATCGATCATATAGCTGCCTGTATTTCTCAACAGCTTGCTGTAACTCCTTTTCATCGATGGGTTTTAAAAGATAATCGACGCTGTTTACTTTGAATGCTTTCAGTGTGTATTGATCGAAGGCGGTAGTAAAGATTACCGGCGCCTTTACCGGCACCTGTTCGAAAATATCAAAGCTTAATCCATCAGCTAATTGAATGTCCATGAAGATAAGGTCGATACCATCTTCTGTTTTCAGAAAACGCGTAGCTGATTCTACACTATCCAGCTTTCCGATAATATCCATTTCATCATGAATATTATTCAGCAACCTGGTGAGACGGCTTGCGGCCGGACCTTCATCTTCTATAATGACTACTCGCATATTAGTTTTCGATTAAAGGAATAGAGACAGTAAAATTTCCATCGTTCTCTATTACCTCTACTTTTTCATCGCTAAGCAATTTGTACCGGTTACGAATATTATCAAGACCGATCCCTGTTGATTCATTTAACTGGTTTTTCTTTTGCAAATTGTTACTCACCACCAGCCTGCCATTCATCGTAGATACATCTATCTTCAAAGGTTTTTCGGAGGAAACAATATTATGTTTGATCGCATTCTCCATTAATATCTGCAACGAAAGCGGAATGATCTTTCTATGAAGTTTTGCATCTGGTACATCAATCGTTATATCTAAATTATCGCCAAACCTGGTTTTTAATAAAAAAGCATATGCCCGCAATACATCCAGCTCTTCTTTGAGATCAATACTTTGTTCATCTTTTACTTCCAGTATATGCCGGTAAACTTTTGCCAATTGTTGGACAAAATCAACAGCCTTTTGTGGATCTTCAGGAATAATAGCGCTTAGGGTATTCAGGTTATTAAAAAGAAAATGTGGATTCACCTGTGTTTTCAATGCATTTAATTGGGCGCGCAAACTTTCGCGTTTGAGCATTTCCTTTTCTTCAACAGATTTTCTTAACTCATTTAAAAAATAAATTCCTTCATAAATAGCAACAACGGTCAGGGAACAAAAAAGCGCAGCTGCATTAGAAATAGTGATCAGATCAAATACGCTATGATGAGGAAACCGTGCATGAAAAGTTTTAAATCCACAAGCATCTAAAAAATATCCAAGAATATTATTAGTGATCATGGTGTACACAAACATGATGAGTGACTGTACCAGTAATCTTTTTCCTACTTTATCAAATTCCGGATACCGTGCCCGGGACCAAATCAAGATATACCGGTTGCCCAACCAAATGGTCGTGGTCATGATCAATGTAGTAGCGTATACATTCCAGGTAAAATAAGGCTCAGCAGAAAAACTCATCCCGAAAAAGATAATCGGGATAATAAAGGCAGCAAATGGAACAAGAATGATCGTTACCAACCTGTCATCAAATCCTATTTTGGAATTGTTTCTCCACATACGGTAAAAATAACAAAATCAAAAGGTGATCTGGTAATTGATATTCGGGAAAAAACCAATCTGGTCTATCTCACTGATCCTCCCTGTTTTCGGCACCAGGGTCCTCACATAAATATTCTTCCTGTTGGTAATATTCTGAAAATCGATGTACCATTTCTGCGTGGATCTTTTGCCATTACGGGTATATGATAATTTCAGATCCCAGCGCCAGTAAGCATTGTTGTGCAAACTATAGGCTTCATTTTCTTTGAATATCACATACCCTTTGTCCTTTGACTCATCCAGATCAAAAGGTGTATAAGGTTGGCCGCCTGCCAATGCGATCTTTGAATCGATTCCGAATGATGCTTTATGATTTAATATAAATTCTTTTCCTGCCAGTATATTAGCAACAAAGTTGCTGTTGAAAGCAGTATTTCTCCATACCCCATCACTTCCTTTATACTTTGATTCAAAGAAAGAAGCCGTAACAAGGTAATAGAATCCCTTATGCAAAAACCTTTCAAGCGTTAACTCTACTCCATAGTTAGAACCCTCACCTCCGTTAATGAGGTTTGTTTTATCAGGAAAACTAAAATCAGCCCCTGCATTAAGCATACTGAAACTGGAAGGAAACTGCTCGATAGCCGCATCATAAATATATTGACCATACACTTCTGCCTTGAAACGGAAATACCTGGAGAAATTCAGATCGTATCCCAATACTCCATGAAGACTTCTTACAAAATCAAGATTCTTGTTAGTGAGTTCTGGTTGCCCGCTGCTATTTTTTAATTGATAAAAATATACTTCCAGTGGCTGGGTCTGACTATGCAAACCAATTCCTGCAGATACTGATTGAGTAGGACGAAACTGGTACTTCATGTTCCAGCGCGGTTCAATGCTCCACGTATTATTCAACGTAAATAATTGATAATACAATCCGAGATTCGATGATAATTTATCAGTAAACCGGTGACTGAGATTACTGAATGCTTTCAGCAATACAGCATTTTTCTTTATATCTTCAAATGTTGTCAATACAGAATCACCATCTTGTATATAATCCTGGTTAAGATTGAGTCGTGTAAGATCAGCTGTGATACCTATAGTCAGCTGATCTTTTGAACTGAATTTTTTATTAAATGTATATCCGGCGGTATATTTTAGTTGGGTATGTGTTTTATCGTAGGCTACTTTGCCTGGTTTATTTTCTTCTACAATTACTTCTTTATACTTTGAATGAAATCCTGATACTGCAAGAATAAATTTTCCGGAAGTAGCTGGATTAAAAAAGTAAGTATGCGTAAACCCGGTGACACCCGTCAATGATTTGAATGTCCGGTCGCGCAATGTTCCGTCATTGGAAGCGTATAGATTATCTTTTTCATCAGAAGGAAAATTAATATGGCTTTCTCCACCCAAACCAAACCAACTGAATGTTCCTGCATTTTTTGTTGGCATATTTACTTTGAATGTGACATCCTGGTAATAAGGAGTGGTAGTACCGGTACCCACACTCAATCCAACTGCTTGTATCGCGCCGACCATTGAGTACCGGTAATCCACCAGGAATGATGATTTGGTTACTGAACTTAACGGACCTTCTGCGCCGAATTCAAAGCCATTGAAACCCATTTGTCCAAGAAATTCATATTTTTCATTGTTACCATTCCGCATACGCAGATCAAACACACCTGCCAATGCATTTCCATATTGTGCAGGAAAAGCACTGGTAAGAAAATCAGAATTCTTCAATGTATTTGTATTGAGAATAGTCACCGGTCCGCCGGTAGCACCTAATGTACTGAAGTGATTAGGACTTGGAATATCGATACCATCCATTCTCCATAAAACACCGGAAGGTGAGTTACCACGAATGATGATATCATTACGTGCATCGTTTGTTCCACTGACACCTGCATAGTTCTGTGCCATCCTGCTCGGATCATTTCGGGTACCGGAATAACGAACAGCCTCATCCATGCTCAATTGCCGAGCGCTGACAAGTGCAGCATCATTCAGCGCCCTGTTTTTTTGTCTCGATGAATTAAGAATGATCTCATCAAGTTTTTTCACTTTTTCTTTCAATCGTATTTCTAATATCACCTCTTTAGATGATGTGACTTCTATGTTTGGTAGCATAATGGTTTCGTACCCCATTAAACTAACACTGATCGTTTGTCTACCGATTGGCACCATGTTTAATTTAAAACTACCGGTTGAATCAGTAATGCTGGCAATAGAAGGAGAAATACCTTCGATGATCACGGTTGCATTATTCAATATATTTCCAGATTGATCATCTACAATAATGCCGCGTACTACCTGGGTCAGGTGTATTGTCTGTGTGTAGGCATAAGTTGCCGGCAACAATAAAACAAAAAGTAATATTCGTCGCATGACAGTTGATTAAGTATGGTCGGGAAATGTTTAGTTCCTGTTACGACTATTGTAAATGTCTACTGCTTCATTCAGTTTAGCGACATCGCCATTTACTGATTTTGCTTTGGTTAACGCTTCATCGCAACCGGCAAAACTTGCTTCTGCGACAGCAGCTACCGATTTACGATTGACCAGTTTCAATTCCTTCGCGGTATTATTATAGATAAAATAATCGCCTGGTGTACCCGGTGTGCCATTCGTAAAGATTGCCTGGTTGCCATTATAAATTGGCTTGGAAGAAGCGTCACTTGCTTTTTGTAAAAATTTCAGTTTGCCGTCAGAGATTACTTTAAAAAAATCTCCTTTGATACAAATGAATTTTTCATCACCGACTTCTGCAGAAATAAGATCACTGCCGTCGTATGTTTTTTTCTTTTTGTTATCATCACCCATCAATGTGAGTGAAGCGTTGCTATGAATTTTTTCTTTAAAATAACCGGATACAACAGAACTGTCCGATAGCATGATCGTTCCTTTTATAGTTCCTTTCGGAACATCCGTTTGTGCAGCGGCATTTATACAAATAAAGAACAAGGTGCTGAATGTCAGCAATTGCAAAGATTTCATACCTGTGGTTTTAGTATTAATGGTCTGGTTAATAGTTAACGATACAATGCTACAGGTGAAAAATTGGAACAGCAATCGAAAAGGAGTGAGTTGTAGATAATAAAGATTGAGTTGTGGAAATTGAATACCCCCGACCCCTAAAGGGGAGTAAGGAAAAGTATCTGACGCGAAAATGTATTCACTTCATCATTGAACATTCTTGCTTACTCCCCTTTAGGGGTTTGGGGGTAAAAGAAAAGCCGTCCTGAATAATCAGGACGGCATAGAACAGTTTCCACAATCCGGATAGGCTGGGTTTTTCACCAGTCTATTTAAAAACCGCTTTAATCAGAAGCTCTCGTTAAGAAAGGTAACTACTGTTTTCAGGTAGCTTCTACCGGGGTGGCCCCTTCTGCTAAT
>JBDTPD010000233.1:0-6571 GCA_039932855.1 Chitinophagaceae bacterium
GCAGTATGAATATTAAAATCTTCCATCTTCATTCCTTTCTTTACTTCATCCCACTCTAATGGCATGGATATGGTTGCATTAGGCTTTGGCCGTAAAGAATACGCTGTAGCCAGCGTAGCTTGTGGCCTGTTTTGTAAAAAATCAATATAGATCTTTCCTCTCCTGTCCTTCGTCGCGCGTTCTATACTCGTAAATTTTGGTAATTGCTGATGAACCATGGTTGCAATCAACCGGCCAAATTCTTTCGATGCTTCATATGGATATTTTGCACCAAGCGGAATATAGATATGAATACCCGTTGAACCAGATGTTTTACAATAACAATCGATGCCCGCACTTTCTAATACCTGTCTTGTCATTTGTGCCGTTTCAATTACCTGGTCAAATTTATTTTTGTCAGGATCAAGATCAATGATGCACCAATCAGGATTATCCGGCGTTTTCACCCGGCTGCTCCACGGATTTAATTCAATACAACCAAGCGAAGCCATATATAAAAGATCTGCTTCGGTCATGCAGACCATAAAATTCTTTTTCTTTCCTTCACTTGTATAGGGGAATGTCTTGATCCAATCAGGAACTTTACCGGTGACATCTTTCTGATAAAAGCTTTCTCCATTGATTCCATTCGGATGCCGGTTGAGTGATTGTGGCCTGTCTTTCAAATAAGGTAAAATATAGGGAGCAACCTGGTAGTAGTAATTCAGCATATCGCGTTTGGTCACTTTATCTTTTGGCCAATACACTTTACTCAGATTAGTAAACTTCAGTTTATGTCCATTGATCGATCGTTCCTGTTGTTCATCTGTCGGATTCAGTAATGTCTTTCGTTCGGTCTTTCCTCTTCTGGTAATGATCTTTTCTTTATGAAGAATAGATTCTTTCACCACTTTCTTCGTAGGCTTTGCATGTTCGGCTTTCACCTGGCTTGCTTTTTTGTCTATGCGCATTCCCTCAAAAGATGGATGACGCATCACATCGTCAGCCGTCATTTCGGTAAAAGATACTTCACACACCAATTTAGGTTCCAGCCAATGCGCCGTTGCATGCGGTGGATTCGGGCGGAAGCGCGAAGGCTTATTAAAATCTGGTTCTGCATCAAACGGAGCTGTTTTTCGAATAAGCGGCTTGAATTGTTTCATTATATCCTGCTGCACCTTATCTGTAAACCCAGTTCCTATCTTTCCGGTATAATGAAGTTTTTTACCTCTGAAAACACCAACTAATAACGCACTGAATAATTTAGAAGTGCCGTCATTCTGTGTAAATCCACCAATGACTACTTCCTGTCTTTGCGCGACTTTTATTTTCAGCCATTCTTTTGATCGTACTCCCGGAGAATAAGTACTGTCTGCTTTCTTGGCAATAATTCCTTCAAGCTTTAATTTCTGCGCTACTTTAAAAAATTCTGTTCCGGTAGAATCAAATGTCGAGCTTATCAGGATCAACGGATGCTCGGGTAAGATTTCTTTTAATTTCTCTCTACGCTCTGTCAATGGCAGATCCATCAATGAATATCCTTCATACCATAACAGATCAAATACATAATATAGTAACTGACCATCAGCTTCGCTGCGCCAGTTTTGCAATTGCCCAAAGTTGGAAATACCTTCTTCATTTGTCACGATCACTTCTCCGTCAAGTACTGCATTTATATTTAACTCTTTTAATCCTGCTGCAATGGGATAAAATTTTTCATTAAAAGATTTATTGTTGCGCGAGGTAAGCGACACTTTCCCTTTATTGATATGTGCAACAGCGCGGTAACCATCCCATTTTACTTCATACAACCAATTTTCTGAATCAAATGGCTTATCAACCAGTGTAGCCAGCATGGGAGAAAGATTAGTCGGAAATTTTGCTTTTACTCCAATTCCTTTCGTCTGTACTTTCTTTACTGATTTCTTCCCCGCTTTCGTTTTCTTGCCAACACTGATACCCGCTCCCACTCTCTTTCCCGCTCCTGCTTTTCCATACACCTTATCTGGTTCTTTTTCCATCTGTGCTATGGATTTACCTGATACAACAGATTTATCTTTTTTAGTGATGTCTGTTGTCTTTGCATATTTGTCTTTGATCTTCATCAGCAACCATGAGTTTTCTCCCTGGTAAGATGATTTTACCAAGGCATAATCACCTTTCAGTTTTTCTCCATGAAGTCTGATAACGATCTTGCCTTTGTGTAATTGACGAAGAAGATTTTTCTCCATCTCTTTTTTATTGGAGAATGATTCTTCAGCAGTTTCATAAGTTCCTTCATCCCAAACGATCACGGTACCGCCGCCATATTCGCCTTTTGGAATAATACCTTCAAAATTCCGGTAGTCATAAGGATGATCCTCGACCATCATCGCTAATCTTTTTACAGACGGATCTGTAGAAGGTCCTTTGGGAACGGCCCAACTCTTTAATACACCTTCCATCTCCAGTCGAAAATCATAATGCAGGTGTGAGGCGTCATGCTTTTGAATAACAAAACGCAATTGGTTTGCTGTTGATTTTCCCCCTGTCGGCTCAGGAGTTTTCGCAAATGATCTTTTCTTGCGGTAAGTTGCTAATGACATATGTAGGAAGATTAAATTCTATGCCAGTATACTTATTAAGACCACAGTCCTTGGCATTATTTTGACACCCTTTATTTAAAAAAAATTATGAAAAGAGATGGTGCCTGTAAAAGCTTGTGGCAGTCCACTGCAGACGACTATGTGAGTGGTGAAAATAAAGTAGATCAACAAACCTTTGACGTTATCATCGCCGGTGGAGGCATTACTGGTCTTACTACTGGACTGCTACTACAAAAAGCAGGAAAGTCTGTATTGATAGCAGAGGCAAAATCGATTGGGTTTGGGACAACTGGTGGCACTACTGCACACCTGAATACGATGATGGATACTCCCTATGCTACAATGGAAAAAAACTTTGGGGAAAATAATACGCAGACAGTTGCTAAAAGTATACAGGCTGCTTTGCGGCTTATCAGGGAAACTGTGGAGGGTTATAATATTGATTGCAGTTATCAGCAATCAATGGCCTATTTGTATTCAAAGGATGAAAAGCAGTCAAAGGAATTAGAAACGGTTTATTCAGGATCGGAAAAATATAAGGTCGATGTGGCTTACGTTAATGATATTCCTGCCCCATTTCCATATAATAAAGTAATTCGTTTTGGAGGACAGGCAAGATTTCATCCGCTTCGTTATCTCGCCGGATTAGCAAAAGCATTTGAAGAAGCAGGTGGAGTGTTATTAGAAGATTGCCGTGTAACCGCGGTAGATGAATTAGAAAATGAGTATGATATTACCAGTGGAATGGGACGGTTCAAATGCACACATTTTATTTACGCAACACATATTCCTCCCGGTGTAAATTTATTACATTTCCGTTGCGCACCATATCGCAGTTATGCATTGGCTATTAAACTAAAAAATGAAAATGATTACCCCGATGCTATGATCTATGATATGGATGATCCGTATCATTATTATCGTACGCAGGAAATTGATGGGCAGAAATATCTGATCGCTGGTGGCGAAGATCATAAAACAGGACATGAAGAAAATACACAAGCCTGTTTCCGTAAACTGGAAGCGTATGTCCGCAATTATTATGATATCGATAAAGTCACACACCGATGGTCATCACAATACTTCGAACCCGTAGATGGATTGCCATACATTGGTCACTTGCCTGGGCATACAGGAAATATGTATGTGGCAACCGGATTTGGCGGGAATGGAATGATCTATAGCGCCGTTGCGGCAATGGAATTAACGCAATTGATTACTACAGGTAAGAGTGAGTTTGAAGAAGTGTTTAATCCAAACAGAATAAAACCGGTAGCAGGATTTGCAAATTTTGTAAAAGAAGCAGCTGATGTTACCGGCAAATTAATTAAGAAAGTTTTGCCAGCAGAAAAGCTAACCGAACTAACCGATCTGGCGCCCGGAGAAGCAAGGGTAGTTAAATATGAAGATCAGCGGCTCGCGATTTATAAGGATGAAAAGGGAAGAGTGTATGCTTTAAACTCAGCCTGCACACATATCAAGTGTGATGTAAGCTGGAACAATGCGGAGAAAACATGGGACTGTCCATGTCATGGATCAAGATTTAGTTATACCGGTGAAGTATTGACAGCCCCGGCGAGAAAAGAAATGCAGGTGGTCGGGATAGCAGAGACGGTTGGGCAGAAGTAATTAAGAATTATGAGTTATGAATTATGAATGCTGCGTAATATTTACGCCATATTCATAATTCATAACTCTTAATTCTTAATGCTTAATTGCTCTAACGCTTTCTACTTGTCTTTTTTGCAGATTTTTTCTTCGCTGCTTTCTTCTTTTTCGGTGCGCCTCTCTTACTTGCTGTTTTCTTCTTTGGTACTTTAGCCCCTTCTTTTCTTGCTTCAGACAATCCTATCGCAATCGCTTGTTTACGGCTCGTCACTTTTTTTCCGCCTCGCCCGCTTTTTAATGTTCCTTTCTTTTTTTCGTGCATGGCTCTTTTGACCTTCTTAGCCGCACCTTTTGAATACTTTGCCATAATTAAAGGTTTTATTTAAAGCCCTAAATTTTATGCCATAAAAAAATCGTTATGGCATCATTTTTAAATGGCTATTACATGCCTTCATCTGTTGTTGCACATATGTCCTATAATCCCGAATTATCGATACTGCAAATACGGTTTGTATCAGGATTGGTATATGACTATAAAAAAGTACCATTAGAAGTATATGAAGCAATGAGAACATCTTCGTCAAAAGGAGAGTATCTGAATAAGCATATTAAAGGAAACTATCCGTTCAAAAAGGTCAGTTGAAAGTTGAATGGTTGAAAAAGTTAAAGGAAGTGTACTATAATAGAATATAAAAATATAATACACTTCCTTTAACTTTTTCAACCATTCAACTTTCAACTATTTAGATCTTGTTATGATGAAACAGCTATTCTGCCTTTCAAATCCCACTTTTGGATAGTACTCCATAGCAGTAGGAACAGAGAGTAATATGATGGATACCTGTTCGCCTAATTCTTTTTGTGTGCGTTCGATCAGCTTTTTTCCTATACCTGATTTACCGTATTCTTTTTTCACCGCTAAGTCTGCGAGGTAACAACTCCAGACCCAGTCAGTGATGCAGCGGGAAACACCCACTAATACATCGCCATCCCAGGCAGTGATGATCAGGTTTGATCCATCATACATTTTTTGTATCCTTTCTTTATTGGTAGTGGGGCGTGGTAAGCCAGCATTATCATAGAGTTCGATGATTTGCTCAGCTGTTGGCCTTGCAGAAGCAGAATATGTTATTTCCATAATCATTTGTAGTTAGCGCTGTGTGCAATTTGAGAAATTATGAATTAAGAATTATGAGTGATGAATTACAGGGAACTCATTCATCACTCATAATTCTTAATTCATAATTTCTTATAGAGCTAATAAAGATAGAGATATCGCAAAATTAAAAGGCTGCCCCGTGTGTTTGCCGGATCATCTTTTTCATTATCCATGGAAATAACTTACCGGCACCGATGAAGATTTTCATGAGTGAAGGATTGCCTGATAGCCGCTGGATTCGTCTTCCCATTTGAAGACGACTACCAAATTCTTTTTGCCATTGGGTAGAATATTGTTTCTCCATTTCATCCCGATCAATAGTATGCTTTAGAAAAAGATCAATCGATTGAAAAGCCAGTTTACTACCATGCAGCGCCATGCTCATTCCATTTCCGCACAAAGGAGTGATCATACCAGCCGCGTCACCGACCATCAATACATGATCATCTACCTGTGATTTCTTATCAAAACTTATTTGCGAAATAGTAACAGGTTCTTCATTTATCTTTTCAGCAAGTGAGAATAGTTTATATAAATAAGGGTTTTCAGATAAGATCGTTTTTTCCATCTGAAGAATACTTCCTCCTGATTTCTGCAGGTTATCAGCAGTAGTGAGGTAACAACAATTATAAACGTCGCCTTCAATTTTTACGACCCCACAATATCCATTTGGAAATGTATGCAACGCTATTGTATCAGCAGGAAATTTTGTTCGTAAATGATATTTAACCCCGATGTAATTGTTTAGCTTACTTTTCTTAACAGCCGTGAATGGGCGTTTCCATTTAATATCGATATTACTTCGTTTACCAAAACTACCAGCTACAATTTTTGCTGTATAATTTATGCCGGACGCCTCTACAATAAAGTTATCATTGCTGAATATGATATCGTTAACTCTTGTTTGCTCGCGAATGATCACTCCATGTGAACGGGCTATCTGGGCCAGCGTTGCATCGAGCAGGTAGCGACTGATACCAAAGCCACCCAATGGCAGTTCCAGTTCCAATAATTTACCGTTGATAGCAGATACTTGTAATTGAGTAATAACAGGTAAATGCAAACTGTCGAGGTTAACACCAAGGCTGATCAGGAAATCTCTTGATTCCAGGCTGATATATTCACCGCATACCCGATGAAAAGGATACTGTTCTTTCTCAAATAATATTACTTTGTATCCGGCCTTTGCCAATTGGATAGATAATGCAAGGCCTGCCAGCCCACCGCCTGCTATGATAGC
>JBDTPD010000234.1:0-6568 GCA_039932855.1 Chitinophagaceae bacterium
CTTTCTGAACTTTTTCATTTTGACTTATCATTTTAACAGATCGTTCTTTTTTAGCGGAATTCTTACAAGCACTAAGAATTAATCCAACGAACATTATTAAAATTAAACACCTCATTTTTTTTGTTTTAGCATAAAAATTGCCAAAGTGTAGATTATAGTTAAAAGGCCCAACTCAATAAATAAAAGCGAAATTATTCATCGTATTGAGAAGTCAACTTTTGACTCAAAAGTGATAAAATAATTTCTAAAATTATTGTGTTTTGAATTCGAATAATTGTGAAAGTCCTATTCGTAATATGTAATACCATTCATCTCATATATACGGTCGATGATCAAAGATTAATAATCCATGCCATGCTAAACTTTAAAATTCCCGTAAGTATTGATAATATATTTCAAAGCAGCGTCTTTGTCGAATAGAAGTCTCTTATTAACTTTTACTCGAGGGAATTTTTTATCTTTTAGCAGCCCAAATAATGTTCGTTGACTAACCTTTGTGCATTTTGCCAGTTCCGCAATCGTAATTAGGTTTTTGATTGTATAGTATTCATATGCGATTCACTATTTTTTATCAACACAAAATTCAGAAAATAATTGGTGAAAAGAGATAATCTTAAGCCAAATTGAATAAAATTTAATTTAAATCCCTTACTTATCTTAATGCAGTTTTACTGTATTTTCCGATACAAAATTTCGAAAATATATAATCAAGCATCTCTTCATTATTCACTTCACCAGTTATCTCTCCTAAGTAATGTAAACTCCGGCGGATATCGAAACGTTCAGCGCCGCAACAACTCATTATCATAATAACCCAACAGCAGCTTTGCCGGACTCATATTGCTCTTGTCATAGTCAGTTCCAACGAAGGCAATTCGTATCTTCCTTCCATCAGCGTAGTTGAAAATAATGGTATGCTCCCTCACTTCATAAGTACCTGAACCGGGTGTATTGGCAGGGTTAAGGCACGACACATTTTCGTGATTGAGGATTTTAAGAGCCCCATCATCGGAGAATTTGCCATCAGCACTAAAAACAAGGGTGGGCGTTTTTCCGGTTTCATTGCCAAGGAAATCCTTGCTGCTCATTACATAAGTGCCGTTGAAATGTGCGCCATCGACAGAACCTGTTTTTACAAATTTGTGATCGGTCTTATTGGTAGTGATCACCAATCTATTTCCCTGCTGCACCAATGCAATATCCATATAGGGAAGTTTGACCATGCCCCTGCCATTGCTGAATGAATAAGAACCCCAGTCGCGGCGACTGTTCTCTGCCATGATCCAGGTATTCATGCCCGCAAAACCTTCCACCGGTAAATAGTTTCCGAAATAAGCCTGTCCATTAGAAAATAAAATCAGCTTTTTCTCTTTGTACTCCGCGCCCAATATAGCGCCGGTCGACGTCATAGTTGTTCCCAACGTAATTCCCTGCCAAACACCCACGATCCCGGCTCCATTAGTAGAACCGCTTACATGTACCTGTTCCTTCCAATCAGAAAAGCGAAGCGAGAATAAAAGATCTTCAATGACATCATGATAGCTATATTTATCCGAAGAATAGTAAGCCAGATAATTGCAGTTTTTCCTCGACTTCAGGACCGCCACTCTTTCAATTCGTCCATTTATATCGACCAAAAAAAGATCTAACCCGTATTCCGGTGGAGACGGACCTGCTCCCATATTGATACCGCCATGACAACGGATATAATCCCATCCCCTGAATGATTTTTGCGTGGGAATTATTACATAATTACCACCACTTACTTCCGTCTTCAATGTTGCATTCAATGCCATCACCGTTTCCGAATAGGCTTTTTTCAATGCCTGCTCCATGGAACCCGGATCACTGAACGATTGCTGCACCCATATTTCCAGGAATTCACCTTTCGGAATATCAACGGGCATCAAAATATCTCCATCGGAATATTTGGTTACGTTCCATCCGGCAGGAATAACATAGGTCATGTTACCTACTGATGATATATTCCCGGCAGGTATCACAGTTGTTTTTGAGAGATCTTTTTCTTTAGCGTTTACATCCATTACAAAACTTTGCATGGTTGCATCGATGTCCTGTCCATAGGCGGGATCATTGCTTGT
This sequence comes from Chitinophagaceae bacterium, assembly GCA_039932855.1. Lineage (GTDB taxonomy): Bacteria > Bacteroidota > Bacteroidia > Chitinophagales > Chitinophagaceae > JAJKIP01. The sequence goes on from JBDTPD010000234.1 coordinate 2,103, forward strand.
CACCAATACACTCATCGAACGCCCGTGCCCGCTGATGACGGTGAGTATGATAAAAGCATCCTTGTCTTCCAGTTTGATAGGGGAAACGGCCGTCACGGCTTTCCAATCGCCCGGGTCTGATTGAATATCTGTCTTTGGTTTTTGATTGGCTTTGAATTGATCCACGGCAAGCTTCTGCCACTGACTTTCAAAATCTTTTACCGCATTGCCTTTGCTGGTAATGCTGGCGTAGACAGAAAGAATACAGAATTTTCCCGTGATAGTATCGGTTATTATATGAAGATTGACGTCATCCTTCGCGATCTTTTTCCAATCCTTCGGTGGCGTGTAGGTCGCGATATCGAATTTCTCTGTTTGCGCCCTGCCGTGCAGGCTGATAGTAATTAACAATAAACAGATAGTTGCATTTAGAGTTTGACGTAACATAGCGAAGTTTTTTTAAGATGATCTCCGGGTGCAACCGATACAAATATCCTGGTAGTATATCGTAATAGGAGAATGAGTAAGATGAAATCCCAGTTTCAAACGGATAGTGGTAGTATTTGACGGCACCTTGAATTCTTCATTGAAAGAGGTCCATTTGGCCTGCTCTTTTAATTCAGAAAATTGCATGCTGCTGATCGTAATGCCGGCCTGGTCGAGAAATAATAATTCCACCGTTCCCTTTGCATCTTTTGAATGCACGTGATAATAAAAATTCAGATGTTGGGTTTGATTTGCTGAAGAAGCAGCGGCTATGTCTACCGTTATACCGGAGACGCCCTTGTTGGTCAACGCGAAATTATTTCCGTCGGGTGAAGGAAGCATGCTAATGCTTTCCAAATTGGCCACCGACCATTGATTAGCGCCAAATGTCCAGGCGGTATTCATTTTTCCTTTTGCAAAGTTGTCCTGGAACAGGACGGACTGTGCAAAAGAGGCAGCAGCAATGCTGACCAGGAGAAAGAGGTTTATTAATTTTTTCATATTCATTATTTACCGGGTTGATTTAATATTCCCTTCAAAGGGCCCTCGTTAAAATTGTAGCCGGAATTGATCCCAATGGTATATCCTGTCTTGATCTCGGTCGCCACAAATTTTACATCCAGTTCCGTTTCCCATGCCATACCGATGTCCGTTGGTTGATTATTCTTATCGAACTTGATATAGAGTTGGTTTTTCGTCTGCGCTTCGGCGGGGGAAAGATCTGTACCGGGCACACCCGGAATAAAAGTGGCAGCGCCGATACCGATGGCAACTGTTGTTTCTCTTGAAATAAAATTCTTTTCAAAATTCAGAATGATGCCCTCTCCTGCTTCCAACTCATACCTCGAACAATTGATCATTAACTTACCTACTGCAAATGATATTTTCAGGTCAACGGGACAATTGGCTTCAGAGAATTTCGGATCACCCTCCTTGTATTCTTTCGCAGGATCAAATTCTCCGCAGTTTGGTTTCTGTGCAGGATTGCAAACATTTCCTACTCCGCCGGCATAGATGCTGAAGTTGTTTAGCATTTGCGTGGCATACACTCCGCAAACTGATCTGTATGTTTTTTCATTCGGAGCCGTGAAACGCGACAGGAAGACCATGTTATTATAAAACTTTACATCCTCACTGAATCGTTCGTCTTTATACTTCTCAGTGGCATCCGCTTTCGCGGCGAGGTATTTATTCTTCATTGCCAGTTGTTCGAGGCATTGCTGTACGGTGAGTTGTTTCGCCAACTCAATATTTTTCTCCGCGGCTTTGATCAGTGGCGCATATTTGGTAACGATCGCGAGCGCTTCCGTTCCTTCATTCGTATTTAAATTCATGAACTTCGACAACCATTCCATATAGGCTTTTTGAGCTGCTTCACTATATAGATCTGTAAAGCCATCTTCGAGTTCCTGTGCTACATCATGCAGCGGACCGACACTAATATCCTGCGACAGACTCCACACAAGAATATCTCTTGTATTATTAAAGACGGGTGCGCCATCACCCTTCGCTTCATTTTCAAATCCTTTACGCAGGGTCGCGATCTTTTTTAAAAAAGCCTGTTGGCGCGGATATATAGTTCCCGATTGCTGCCAGCTTCTGCAAAGTGGCGGAATGTTCCAATCTGCCATATCAAAATACCTTGCAGTTGGATCGAGATTGTCTTCCAGTAAAGGAAGAAGGTTTGCATCTTTCTTCAGCTTCTTATAAAATGCAGCGATGGCCGCGCTGTATCCTCCTTTGATCGCTTGCTCTGCCATATGAATAGCTTCTTCATTATGTCCGCGCTGCGCTTCAATGTATGCGACTGTTCCGCATGCTTCGGGATGCGTATTGCTTTTACTGATACATGCACCTAAATAATAAACGGCAGTATCAAGAGCACCCAATCCGGCATAAGCCTGACCGAGATTATTTAATAAAGTACTGTTGGCAGGTTGATGAGACAAAGCGTATTTCAATACCGGGATCGCTTTCTCTTCCAGTCCGCATAAATTGAGAATCGCCCCGCAGTTATTAAGAATATTATCGTCTGGTGATGCAGCCGCCGCATAGGTAATCAATAGAGCCGCTTCGGATGGTGCAGATTTATACCATGCAAAGCAGCCGGCCATGGAAATATTCATCGGGTCCTTATTTAATTCAAGGACCGTTTCTTTTGCGGCCGCTACTTTGTCGGCAGACAACTTACTTTCCAATTGGTTGTGAAGGACAGAAAGAAAATTAATTAATTCCGGTTTGGTAAATATCTTTTTCGGAATAGTTGCGAGCAATTTGTCATTGCGTGCAGGGAATGTGTTGGCTGCTGTTTTCCCATTTGTTTTTGATATTGCCGTCTTTGCAGTGGGCGGTAAATTTTTTGAGAGGCTATCCATCTTCGGCATACGCTTCATTAGTTCCTGCATTTTTGGATCGTTCTTCATCTTCTCAATTTCCGCCTGTGCCTTCTGCATTTTTTTCTGCATATCCGCATTACTGTTTTGCGCGCAAACTGGTTGCAGCATTGCAAAAACTAAAAGCGATATGAAAAATGATATGCGCATGAGCTTACTTATCAATCATCGCTTTTAATTTATCGATGGGGAAATTCGCTTCAAACTCAGCTTTGAAATTCATCGAAGCCGGGTTCTTATCCCATCGCCAGTACAACACGATCATTTGTGCCGCATAGGCTGGCAATCGTTTATTGAAATAATCAGGGTTCACCATCACCAGCATCTGTCCTTTCTCCAGCGTAGTGAAACTGCCATTGAATTCACTTGCCAGGCGTGTCTCGATTATCGCCGGATCCTGTAGTGATGAACTATGTTGGGTGATATAATCATCCATTAGTTTAAATTTGGGATTATAGTATTTCGTTGATGAAGCCAGGTTATCCGCTATTTTTTCTGGGAGCGCATCAAGATCCTTTTGCAATCCGGCAATTGTTTTATCCTTGTCTTCCTGTTTTAAACCTTTATTGTTCCTTGTGTTTTCCATGATCTTTTGGGTGCGGACGGCATTATCATCATTAACATGATCCTGTGCGGCTTTTGATTTTTCCCAATAGGCTCTTACGGCCTGCAGGTATTGCAGCTGTGTAACAGGTTTCCAGGGAAGCTGGTCATTATGCAGCAGGATGATGCATTGGCCCATACTATGCGAAGAAGTACTGTATAAATTATATCCCTTCCATTGACCCACGACTTTTGGCAGGAAATAAACATCCTGGTTGTTCACCCTCACGAGCAACTTATCGTACTGGTCGCCCATGAACCAATTAAAATTATTGACGAATGCATAGGCCCATGTTCCTGTTTCTTCATCTAGCTCAACTTTATTTGCGGTTTTATTACAATACCATGATTGATATAATGAGTTGTACTGGTAAGGTTGCGGACCATTATTGATAACAGGATGTCCATTCATGCTGTGGTACCACTTTACCTCCATTCCCTTTGGTTGTGGATAGGCACTTTTGAACAATTCGCTCATCGCGTCAATATGAGAAATTACTTTGGCCTGATTGGTAACTACCATATTCGCGTCGCTGCCTTTTTTCCAGTTGCCTTTTATCGTCAACAAGTCCTGACCAATGCAACCAGTTTGCGCAATGGCAAGCTTTACCAATAATGCAAGTGCAATGAGTGATGCAGTTTTTTTCATTTCTGACCTGTATTAAACATTTTTACGTTCTTGTTTATTTGTATTTCGGAAGGATGCAATAGATCTTTGAAGGGGCCCTCATCAAAATTTAAACCTGAGTTGATACCGATCGTATATCCTACAGTTGGATCATTCAATTTTGTAAGATCGCCTTTGATATCATGCGTTGCCTTTACAGTTCTATCACCCAATTTTTTTTCTGCTTCGCCTTCAATGCCTGTGGAAATACCTGCGGAGAAGGTAAGTCCCGCATCTGAAATTTTATTGTTGCCGTCGAAGGTGATGAATAGCGATTCTCCCATGGTCGCGCCTATTGATCCACTTATCGGACCAACTCCTTTGCCGAATTCGAATGG
>JBDTPD010000235.1:0-6541 GCA_039932855.1 Chitinophagaceae bacterium
TCTTCAGTTGTTCAAATGGCAGACTGCTCATCATGTTATAAGCGCCGCGCAATTTATAAGAACGAACAATCTGCAAATCTTCGCGCTTGAGGTATACATTACAATTATACCTGCGCGAGAGGTTCATACTTAATTGAAGCGGTGTTCTGTTGACGACAGATTTGAGACGCTGAGTGGCTTCGGAAAAATGTAAAACGGCACCTGCATCCCGGCCCTGAGCCGGGATCGCATCCCGGTCCTGAACCGGGATCTTCACTTCGTTCTTTATATGATCATGCACTTCATTCATTGTTGTTATACTCCTTCTTTATTAGATAGACTCGGGTTTCAATGCTTGTTGTCTGAATACTTCTTTTGTTGACGACGAGGTAGGAGGTGTTTCGGGTTTTTGATTTTCCGGACGAAGACTTCTTACTGTCTTACCTGCCTGCCATAATTCGCTTTCACGTAATTCTTTTAATTCTACTTCCAGTTTTTCGCGATAATCAGCTTGTGAATTGGAATCGATAGAACGTTGTGATTCTTTACCAGCTGCAACGCTTTCATATAATTCTGTGAAAACAGGAAGAGTTGCATCCCTGAATCTTTTCCACCAGTCCAATGCACCACGTTGTGCAGTAGTAGAGCAGTTACCATACATCCAGTCCATACCATTCTCTGCTACTAATGGCATTAATGATTGAGTTAATTCCTCTACTGTTTCATTAAATGCTTCAGAAGGTGTGTGACCTTTTGAACGGAGTACCTGGTATTGCGCAGCAAAAATTCCCTGGATAGCGCCCATCAACGTTCCTCTTTCACCGGTAAGATCAGAGTAAACTTCTTTTTTAAAATTTGTTTCGAATAAATAACCACTTCCTACCGCGATACCTAGTGCTACTACTCTTTCAAATGCTTTACCTGTTGCATCCTGGAAGATAGCATAGCTGCTGTTCAAGCCACGACCCTGTAAAAACATTCTGCGTAAAGAGGTACCTGAACCTTTTGGGGCAACAAGAAATACATCTACATCTTTGGGAGGTATGATACCAGTTTGTTCATTGAACGTGATACCAAAACCATGAGAAAAATATAATGCTTTACCTGGCGTCAGGTGTTTTTTAACGGTTGGCCACAAAGCGATTTGTGCGGCATCACTTAAGAGGTAACAAATAATTGTTCCTTTTTGCAAAGCTTCTTCAATTTCAAAGAGAGTCTCACCAGGAACAAATCCATCACGGATAGCTTTATCCCATGTCTTTGAATTTTTACGTTGACCCACGATCACATTGATACCATTATCTTTTTGGTTCAATGCCTGGCCAGGTCCCTGAACACCGTAACCAATTACAGCTACTGTTTCATTTTTCAACACTTGTTGTGCTTTGCTGAGTGGGAATTCTTCTCTTGTCACTACATTTTCTTCCACACCGCCAAAGTTTAGTTTTGCCATTTTTTTATTGTTTTAAAAGTTGTAGATTTTATTTTTTCGTAAATCGTGAAACGATAATCGTGAGCATCTCACGTTTGACGTCTCACGATTTACGATTACATTGAAAATACTTTTTCGTTCTGTGCCAAATATTCATTGCCACCAGCATCTTCTCCGGGTTGATGTCTTTCGAATTCCTGTAATTTTTCGTGGAAGCCATCACTGTCTTTAATGATTGCTACACGCGCACTACGGACAAACTCTATCAATCCGAATGGTTCCAGTACTTTGATCAGCTTATCTGTTTCTTCACGATGGCCCGCTACTTCAAAGACTGTATAATCTTTTCTGATCACTACTGCCTTCGCTCCATGTTCACGCAATAGCCTTTCTACTTTCAATTCCTCTGCGATAATATCAGTAGGTACTTTGTACAAAGCGAGTTCCTGCCAGATAATCTCTTCTTCTGTATTAAAATATGCTTTTAATACTTCTACTTGTTTTTCGATCTGGCGACAGAGTTTGCGCACCACTTCTTCCGTTTCATTGATCACGATCGTAAAACGGTGAACGCTGTCCACTTCAGAAGGAGAAGTATTCAGACTTTCAATATTTATCTTTCTACGGGAAAAGATAATAGCAATACGGTTGAGTAAACCAATCTGGTTCTCTGTATAAACCGTAATCGTGTATTCCTGCTTATTCATAAAAAAAATTAAAAAATCCGTTTATAATGTTCAACCACCGGGAAAGGATCATAAAAATGATGTAACAACCTTTTCCATTCCCTGTATTCTTTACTATTTCTGAAACCTTCAGTATGGTCTTCCAGCGTTTGCCAGCGCACGACCAATAAATATTTATCTTCTTCTTCCAAACACTGCTGCAACTCATGCTGTATATATCCTTTCATCGACTCAATGATCGGTTGTGCTTTGATGAATGCTTCTTCAAACGCTGCCGATTGTCCGGTCATGATTTTTAAAAGAGCTATTTCGGTTATCATAAAAATGTAAAATGTAGAATCTAAAATCTAAAATGCAAAAGTACCTTCATCGCAGGACGTCACTTTTACATTTTACATCCTGCATTTTACATTTCACTTAGAGTTCTTCCTTTGATAATATAATCTCAGCAACCCCTCTTCCTTGTGGTACCATCGGGAACACATTATTTTCTTTACCAACCATTACTTCAAGTAAAAAGCTTCCATCATGTTCGAGCATTTCTTTTAAAGAATTTTTCAGATCTTCTCTTTTTGAAATGCTTTTACCGGCAATCCCAAATCCTTTGGCTACCTGTACAAAGTCAGGGCTGGTGATATCCACGAAAGAATATCTTTTTTCATGAAATAATTGCTGCCATTGTCTTACCATTCCGAGGAACTGGTTATTAAGAATAAGGATCTTCACATGCGGTTTAAATTGCATGATCGTTCCTAGTTCCTGTAATGTCATTTGAAAACCACCATCACCTATGATCGCTACCACTTCTCTTTCGGGTGCGCCAAACTTGGCGCCGATCGCTGCCGGTAATGCATAACCCATTGTACCTAATCCGCCACTGGTGATATTGCTGTTTGACTTATTCATCTTTGCATAACGACAGGCTACCATCTGGTGCTGACCAACATCGGTAACAATTATCGCATCGCCATTCGTTAACTCATTGAGATATTTTATTACTTCGCCCATCGTTAATGTATCCGTACCTGGATTCATTTCTTCATGAATGACCTTCTCTTCTTCTTTTTGTTGGAAATCTTTAAAGCGTTGCAGCCATTGCGGATAGACTTTTTGCTGAACCAGCTCAGTCAGTAACGGCAATGTTTCTTTACAATCGCCCCAAACAGGCACGGTTGATTTTACATTTTTATCTATTTCTGACGGATCGATATCGAGATGAATGATCTTCGCTTGTTTCGCATATTTATCTAAACGACCGGTAACACGATCATCGAAACGCATACCAATAGCGATCAATACATCACATTCATTAGTCAATACATTCGGTCCATAATTTCCATGCATACCCAACATTCCTACTCCTAATGGATGATCTGTTGGAATAGCGCTCATACCAAGAATGGTCCATGCCGCAGGTATGCCTGATTTCTCAATGAATTTTGTAAATTCTTTTTCTGCTCTTCCAAGTAATACACCTTGTCCGAAAACAATAAAAGGTCTTTCGGCTTCATTGATCAGCTTCGCAGCTTCTTCTACATATTTTTTTCTGACAATAGGTTTCGGACGATAGCTTCTTATATGTTCACATTTTTCATATCCGGTATAGTCAAATTTCTGTAGTTGTGCATTCTTGGTGATGTCAATGATAACAGGACCCGGACGACCACTTTTAGCAATGTAAAATGCCTTTGCAAGCACAGATGGTATTTCAGTTGCATCAGTTACCTGGTAGTTCCATTTTGTAACAGGTGTAGTAATGTTGATCACATCTGTCTCCTGGAACGCATCGGTACCTAACAAGTGAGCGAACACCTGACCAGTGATACAGACTACCGGAGTAGAATCGATCATTGCATCTGCTAATCCTGTTACAAGGTTAGTAGCACCGGGGCCACTGGTTGCAAATACAACACCAGGTTTTCCGGATACTCTTGCAAATCCCTGGGCTGCATGAATCGCACCTTGCTCATGACGAACAAGAATGTGCGTGAGTTTCTCATTGTAATCATACAATGCATCGTAGATCGGCATGATCGCACCCCCGGGATAACCAAAGATGGTTTTCACACCTTCTGCAAGGAGAGCTTCCAGCACGGCCTGGCTTCCGGTGATTGATGTCACTGACTTGGTTTCCTTTTTCGTTTCTTCTTTCTTAACTGCAATAGTTTCCATAACTATTTTATTTTCTGAAATACTGTGTAATGTCTGTCGAACTTAATTCTGTAAATCCTGCCTGTCTCAACATCGTGACTAATTGGCCGCGATGAAAAGTGGAATGATTAAATATATGAGCGAGCACCTGGTAATACGTAACGGTATAAAATTCACCATTGAGCCGCCTGAATGAAAAATCATCCTGCATTTTTGTTTCATCAAAATCTGTAAAGAACTTTTCGAGGTCAAGTGATGCCTGCTTCCAGACTTTTAATGCTTCTTCTTTTGACCCCTTGAACTCTTTTATCAGCCACACTTGCTTCTCCAACTCTACTCCATTCAATCGTTGCAGCCAGATCGATTCTGCATTTGCCACATGAATAACTGTGGTGGCGATATTTTCAAAACTGCTGACAATAGGTTGTTCCCATTGCGCCTCTGTTATTTTTTCCAACCATGAAATGGCCTTATCATTTGCCCAACTATTGTACGCTGCTAATTCTATAAAATACTGTTTCATCATTCTATGCAATCTTCTTATTTTTCTTTTACAGCGATCACTCTTAACCTGGCATAGTCTGCAAACCACTTTCCGTCTTTATAATTAGAAACTTTCAGTTTGTCTGTTGCTTCATTTATTATCTCTTTTCTCAGGTCAGCAGAAATTTCTCCAAAGAAATTATTGCCAAACATGTCGATCCAGTCTTTCATGCCCTGCTCATTATCGGACAATTCTGTTTCTCTATAGAAATGTTGCACTAAGGCTACTCTGAACCCCTGATTCTCCAGCAACGTTGCATATTCAGCAGGGGAGGGAAAGAACCAGAATTTGGTGAATGTCAATCCTCTTTTTTCGAAAGCAGCCTGCAGCGCGTTGACGATGTTCAATACATTGTTTTTTCCTCCAAACTCAGCTACAAATCGTCCACCGTATTTTAATGATTGATAGATATTATGTGCCACGAATGCGGGTTTGCCGATCCAATGCAATACCGCATTAGAGAAAACAGCATCAAAGGTTTCGTGATATGTCATCACTTCTGCATTCATCACTTCAAATTCGATCAACGGAAAATTCTTTTTTGCTTTATCAATCATTTCTGCTGAACTATCCATTCCATAAACCAAAGAACCTTTTTCTTTTATTTTTTGTGTCAATTCGCCGGTGCCACAACCGAGATCCAATATTTTTTCAAACGATTTAGGATCTAACAAATCAATCATTGCTTCGCCATACTGATAAACGAAGGCATGTTTACTGTTATATAGTTCGGTGTTCCATTTCATGCTTCATCTGTTACGCAACCCTGGTCAGCTGATTTTACTACCTGGGCATATTTAAATAATACTCCTTTAGTTGCTTTCAGCGCTGGTTGTTTCCATTTCTTTCTTCTTTCTTCGATAATAGCTTTAGCTACTTTCAGGTTGAGTGAATTAGTGGCGATATCTATTTCAATGATATCATCGTCTTCTACTAATGCTATCAAGCCACCTTCGTACGCTTCAGGAGTAACATGTCCTACTACAAAACCATGCGTACCTCCACTGAATCTTCCATCTGTGATCAGTGCGACTGATTTTCCTAATCCCGCACCGATGATAGCAGAAGTTGGTTTAAGCATTTCCGGCATACCGGGTGCACCTTTCGGTCCTTCATTCTTGATAACAACTACATCGCCGGATTTTACTTTTCCATTAAGGATACCAGCTATGAGATTTTTTTCACCGTCAAACACGCGTGCTGGTCCAACAAATCTTTCTCCTTCTTTGCCCGAGATCTTTGCAACGCTTCCTTTTTCAGCAAGATTGCCATACAGGATTTGCAGGTGTCCCGTCTTCTTCAATGGTTGGTCAAGGGGATAAATAATTTTCTGTGCGTTAAAATCCAGATCAGGCACACCTGCTAAATTCTCTGCAACCGTTTTACCGGTAACTGTCAAACAATCGCCATGCAACAATCCATTTTGTAATAAATATTTCATTACAGATGGTACGCCACCATGTTCATGCAGATCCTGCATGAGATATTTTCCAGAGGGTTTGAAATCGGCAAGGACAGGAACTCTGTCGCTTATTTTTTGAAAATCATCCTGCGTCAATGGTATGTCTACACTTTTTGCCATGGCAATAAGATGTAAGACTGCATTGGTGCTTCCTCCGAGTACCATGATCACGGTGATTGCATTTTCAAATGCTTTGCGTGTCATGATGTCCATTGGTTTGATATCTTTTTCCAGCAACAAGCGAATTGCTTTGTCTGCTTCAATTACCTCTTCCGCTGTTTCCTGTG
>JBDTPD010000236.1:0-6525 GCA_039932855.1 Chitinophagaceae bacterium
TCAGGCATAATACAAGACCGCCGATGCAATAGCCGATTGCAGCAAACAGACCGCCAAATACCAGCCAGACCAAATTGCCAATGAGGTTCATAGAAAGAGTTTACACGAATATAATTTTTAATGTGCTAATACTACCCAAAAAACAACTGCTGTTGACTGGTCACGGATTGTTTAGTATTTTCAATAAATTTTTATGTAGATGCACCGGTTGATCTATTCTTTCTTTTTAATATTTCTTATTGTTAATAACAATCATCCATGTGATGCACAAGGCGGGCGGTTTGTTATCAAAGGTGTGATCAGCAATCAGCTGACTGGAGTTGTTTCTCTTAGTTATTATAATAAAGAAAGAGTTTGGACCATTGATAGCTGTGCTCTTCAGCAAGGCAGTTTTTATTTTACCGGCACTATCAGCGAACCAACCATCGCCAGTCTCCGTGGCGATGTACAATCACGTGCAGACGATGATCCTAATGCAGTCAGTATTTATATTGAACCATCGGTGATGACAATAAAGCTTGAGCGTAATTATTTCAAAGAAATGAGAATGACCGGATCAAAAAGTCAACTCGAGTATGAAATGCTGCAGGATAAGATTGCACGAATAAAAGGACAGGGAGAAGTTTTCTTTAATAAACTGATGCAAACCGCTGCTCATTTCATTGCTACTCATCCTTCTTCTTATGTAAGTGCATTTGAATTATTATTATTTACCCAGCAATTACCTCTTGATACGGTGAATGCGCTTTATCACAGACTTAGTCCTGCTGTACAACAAAGTCAGTATGGTAAAGAAATATATCCTTTGCTGACGCAAATGCTTGGAAGTTTACCCGGTCGTACCGCTGCTAACTTTATAACAACAGACATTAATCATCAATCGATAGATCTTTCAACCTTTTCCGGAAAATACGTGCTGCTTGATTTTTGGGCAAGCTGGTGCGTTCCTTGTCGCGCAGGCGCGCCACATTTACGGGCGCAGTTCTCCAAATATCATCCGCTTGGATTGGAGATCATTGGTGTCGCTGATGACGATGATCATCCCGATGCATGGAAAGAAGCCGTGCAGAAAGACAGTGTTTATATCTGGCATAATGTATTGCGGGGTCAACAACAAACTCCGCCTGGTAACAATAATAATGAACTTGTTTCTATTAATGATAAATATGGAATAAAAGTATTACCAAGTAAAATATTAATGGACAAGAATGGCGTGATTATTGGCCGCTATGAGGGTAGTGATGCGGAGCCTGCGCTGGATAAAAAATTAAAAGAATTATTTGGTCAGTAATGACTCAGTGATTTTAAAATTGATTGTATGAATGAAATTAATCAGGAAGAAATCACGGTCCGGTTATTATATAAAAATCTTCTTCAATACTGGAACAATGCCGATGCAAAAGGATATGCCAGTCTCTTTGCTGATGATGCAAATCTTATCGGCTTTGATGGCAGCCAGGTAAATGGCAGCGCAGAAATAGAAAAGCACCTGGCTGGAATTTTTGCCAATCATAAAACAGCTTCTTATATCAGCATCGTCAGACAAGTACGATTTCTATCTCCTGAAATTGTTATTCTTTGTGCGGTAGCAGGAATGGTGCCTCCGGGAAAGACTGATATTAATCCTGCTACCAATGCTATTCAGACAGCGGTCCTTCAGAAAAAGGGTTCAGCGTATCAATTGGCAGTTTTTCAAAATACACCTGCTGCCTTTCACGGCAGGCCTGAAGATGCTGAGAACCTCACCAATGAACTCAGAAAAGCGCTGGAACTGGCGAAAGATGTCTGAGAAACCAACAGGAAAAAGCGATAATCTTTTTTTTAACGGCTATGGATATTTGCTTTTGCATTAGTTTGATGGCCCCGCGCACCATCAGGCAGGTCATTGTTGATCTTAGCCACAGAGAGTGATTATGTCATGAATATAAGATGAATGTAACCATCCCGCGTATATCTTACGTTTATCCTACGTTAATCCTACGTTTTAATTATTGATTTGCTGTAAGTTAATTAAGCATGAGATAGGGTCGGGAAACATAGATATGTACAAATAGAGACCTGCTGTAGTAAAACCTATGTGTACCTATGTTTCTATGATCCTATGTGGTAAAAAAGCTTATTGGATACACTGGCAGATAATCATTCAACGGAGAGCCTTGTACCCGAGATGGTAGCTGCTGAAGACATAAAAAAAAGTCAGCAAAAGACCAGGGAGCAAAAAAAAGAAGGAGCTGAAAAATATCGCCAATAATAAGAGAAGGACTAAATAAACTGTAAATCGAAATTTAATAGATTGATAATCAGCGTATTGAAAATAAGCTAACTATTTACTTATTTATAAAATAGTTATTTTGCTTTCTTCAGATCATCCATGGAAAAAATTGCTAAAAAAACGTGGGCTACAGGTTACTAATTACCTGAGTTTCCCTACCTTTGCCGTCCAAAAATTTTCCAATCATCATGGCCAGAGTATGTCAGTTAACAGGTAAAAAACCGATGGGGGGGAACAAAGTTTCTCACTCTAATATCAAAACAAAGCGTCGTTTTCTGCCTAATCTGCAGACAAAGCGTTTTTACCTTGTCGAAGAAGATAAGTGGATCACTATGAAAGTGTCTACAGAAGCGATCAGGACTATTAACAAGAATGGTCTGTATACTGTGATCAAGGAAATGAGAGCAAAAGGAGAAAAAGTCTAACCGTATTAAAAGCGAAATAAAATGGCAAAGAAAGGAAACCGTGTACAGGTAATTCTGGAATGCACCGAACACAAAACAAGTGGTAAACCGGGCACCAGCCGTTACATCACGGTAAAAAACAAAAAGAACAATCCTGAAAGATTGGAACTGAAGAAATTCAACCCAATTCTTAAAAAAGTAACTGTTCACAAAGAAATTAAGTAATGTGAAATGCTGAGGTTGTGATAACACAACATCGGATCCATTTTCACAGTTCAACTTTTCAAACTTACTATCATGGCAAAAGCAGCAAAAACCGCGATCAAGAAAGACCCTAAACAGGCCGCAGAAGCAAAGAATTACACTAAAGTGATCAAAGCTGTACGTAGCCCTAAGACAGGTGCCTATACCTTCAAAGAAGCGATCGTACATAAGGATAAAGTAAAAGAATTCCTGGCTCAGAAATAATTCTGGTGCAGTAAGAAATAAGTAAAAGCTATTCGTCAACAACGGATGGCTTTTGTTGTTTAATCGTGAGTCGTCATCGTCAATCGTAAGTATCTTACGACTCACGGCTAACGAGTCACGAATAAAATAAACACTATGGGATTCTTTAATAAACTGTTTGGCAAGAAAGAAAAGGAAAGCCTCGACCAGGGTCTGCAAAAGACCAAGGAAGGATTCTTTGCCAAAATAACAAAGGTCATTGCGGGCAAAAGCACCGTTGATGAAGAAGTGCTGGATAATCTTGAAGAGGCGCTTGTCAGTGCAGATGTTGGTATCGATACAACTGTAAAGATCATCGAGCGGATAGAAAAAAGAGTATCAAAAGATAAATACCTCAATTCCTCTGAATTAAATAAAATGCTGCAGGAAGAGATCGAAGCACTACTGGTCGATGCTCCTGAATCAAATAGCTACGCATTCACTTCCGAACTTCCTTCAAAACCTTATATCATTTTAGTAGTAGGAGTAAATGGAGTTGGTAAAACAACAACCATTGGTAAACTCGCTTATAATTTCAAGAAAGCCGGAAAGAATGTTTTATTAGGCGCCGCTGATACTTTTCGTGCAGCTGCAGTTGATCAATTAACTATCTGGAGTGAAAGAGCAGGAGTGCCTATTGTAAAAAAAGATATGGGCAGCGATCCTGCTGCTGTTGCCTTTGATACAGCGCAAAGTGCTGTCGCACGTCAAAGCGATGTGGTATTAATAGATACAGCAGGACGACTCCACAACAAAGCTCACCTGATGGATGAATTAGGCAAGATCAAACGTGTCATCCAGAAAGTAATTCCTGATGCACCACATGAAGTGTTATTGGTACTCGATGGTTCTACCGGGCAAAATGCATTGGAACAGGCCAAACATTTTACAGCTGCCACTGATGTTACCGCACTTGCTATTACCAAACTCGATGGTACCGCTAAAGGTGGTGTAGTACTTGCTATAGCCAGTCAATTTAAAATACCTGTGAAGTTTATTGGTGTTGGTGAAAAAATGGAAGACCTTTTAGTGTTCGATAAACATGAATTCGTTGACAGCTTATTTAGCCTGGATACAAATTCATAATTCATAATTATGAATTATGAATTCAAAGCATCTCCTCTTCCGCTACAATCTTATTTTTCAGCGCATAGATTACTACGCCCGCTGTATTCTTTACATTCATTTTTTCCAGGATTCTTGTACGATGACCTTCCACAGTTCGTTTACTGATAAATATTTTATCGGCTATTTCCTGCGCTGTCAATTGCTGGCATATTAAACGGATGATCTCAATTTCACGATCAGTAAAGATGATCGCTTCTTTTTTCTTGTATGGATTAAACTTGCTTTTAGAGATTAATGAGGCAAGTTTGGATGAAGTGTGATGACAATAATAAGGTCTTTCTTCATATACACTATGAATAGCGTCGAGGATCTCCTGTTTGTCTGCATTCTTTAGCAGATAGCCTTTTGCGCCAGCTTCGAGCATATCTACGATCAGGTTTTCTTCATCAAACATAGAAAGCGCAATGATGCGTACATCGGGATGATGCGAAGAAAGATAACGTGTTGCTTCGATGCCGTCCATCAAAGGCATCTTTACATCTGTCATGATAATGTCAGGCTGCAGATCCCTGACGAGGGATAGTAATTCTCTTCCGTTTGCTGCTTGTCCTACGAGTTGTATATGCTGCTGCCTGGACAACATCAGCGCCAATCCGTCTCTGAATATCTCGTGATCATCGGCAATAACAAGACGGATGGTAGTAGCCATACATTTAGGTTTTGACCGGTATTTTTATGAAATAACTGGTGCCTCCACCGGGAGAGGATTTGAGGATAAATGTTCCATTTAAGATCTCTATCCGGCTTTCAATACTTTTTAGTCCGAGGCCGGTAGAACTTTTTCTCATCTTCTCCGCATCAAAACCATCACCATCATCCTTTGTCAAAATTATGATTTCATTATTCTCTTTCCCTAAACCAATCTGAAGATTTTTTGCTTTAGCGTGTTTCAACGTATTATGAATGATTTCCTGCATCATCCGGAACACATGAATTTCTTTTTCAGGTTCAAGAGAAACCTGCTGAAACTGGTAAAAATCTATCTTGATCCCATTCCGCTTACTGTTGTTATTAGTAAACTCACGGATGGCTTCAGCCAACCCTTTTCGCTGCAAAGTATTGGGCAACAGGTTATGTGATATTTCCCGAAGGTTGGCGATGATCTCATCCAGGTGGCGACCAGCTTTATAAATGATCTGCTGATCAGATTGAGTAGTATTGTCAAGACTATTTATCTGCAACTTAACAGAAGAAAGAAGTGGGCCAAGACTATCATGCAGATCACCGGCAATTCTTTTGCGCTCATTTTCCTGCATCATTATTTCTGCATGCATCCGTTGTTTCTGCAACTGTACATAATGCCGGTGATAACGTATGATGGATATAATAAAAAATAACAGCACTGCAGCCAGCAGGCAGCCGATCAGAACCGTTATGTTATAAATATTATGCTCCATTCAACTTACTTATGGGTCAGGATAGTTAACAAATTAGTCAGGATTTTTATTCTTGTCAAAACTAAACGCAGATCGCTTTGGAATAAAACAAACAGCAATACCATAAATAATATTCACCAATACATTTATATACATCGATAGCTGTATGATCTTACTGGCAGTACTGTTTTCCTCTTTCGAGCTGATATAAATAGATCCCTCCAATAATACTTCATACAAAAAATAAATGAGGAACCCGGTACAGATTAAAAAACGGGCATTCTTCAACAAATTCCGGTTTTCATGAATGATGAGGTAGTTGATCTCATTAATGCTTAATATCACCACAATGAAAGAAGAACTGACACGGAAAACAGGTCCTACATCTACGATCACATCTCCCAGTATTAAATTTTCAACAATCCAGATAATAACACATAGCAACCCAAACCAGGGATACCAACGGCGGGTACGACTATAGTATCTCCAGAAATAAAATTGCGTAATGATCAATATATATTCAATCAGGCTATAGATATTGATTGTTGCATTGTTATTTTTAAAATAAGAAATAGTAATGCGGCTGATGATCTCTGTAGCCACTGCGATAGTGATCAACAATATAAAAGGCCGGTACATCCGGCGCATGCTCTTATAACGTACCAGCCCTGCTATCCAGGGAAATAAAACAGTAAGGCTCAACAGGAAATATTGCCAATTTTTCATCGAAAGGTTTAATGGTTAGGTCTTTGTTATGATAAGGCCCTTATTAATCGCAAAGAGTCGGACAACGTTGCCCTACTTCTACTGCTTCTCCGTCTAAGTCACCTGTTTGTTTCATTACTTTAGGATCACTATT
>JBDTPD010000237.1:0-6512 GCA_039932855.1 Chitinophagaceae bacterium
TCTCCCATCGCTTCATTTACTTCCATCAGATCATTTGTCATCACCGCCATTACATAAGATGCAGTTGTTGGAAAATTCCTTTCCATACTGTTATAACTTATTATAGCAAGATTATCCCTGCTGAATCCAAACGTAGACCCGCGGCTGGCCAGCACACCTAATACACGATAGGGAATATTATTAATACTGATCTGTGAATTGACAGCTTTCTCAGCTCCCTGCGGAAATAATTTAGAAGCTACATCATATCCAAGTATACAAACATTACCACCAGATTTTACTTCTGCGTTATTCATGTTACGCCCTGCCTCCAATGCAAATCCATTCAACAATAAATAATTTTCATCGCCACCGGATAACGTAACATTAGGAGATGTTTTCTTATCAGCATGAGAAACGATCGCATTTCTGCCACCGAAGATGGAAATACTTTTTGTAGAGGGATAATGATAGGCAGCCATGAAAAGTTCTGCTTCATCTTTGGTGATCCTTTTCCCCAGATTGGATGTTTTTTGCCTCTTCGATCCTTTTTTAGAAAGTTTCATTTCATCATTACCACCACCACCAAAATGAATATTTCTTTCTTTATACCTAACGGTAAATGCATTGGCGCCCATGGTAGAAAAGCTCTCGGAGAATTTCTGATTCATTGCTTTGATAGCCGTGATGATCCCTACCAGCGCCATGATACCAAATGCAATGATAGCAACGGTAAGACCTGTCCGCAACTTATTGCTGCGCACCGTACGATAAGCCAATGATAAAACGTCGAGAAAGTTCATAACTAGTAGTCCCCTAAATTAAAGAAAGAAAAGCGAGAAGCAGAGAAGTATTTATGAATGATTTTGACCAAATACGAAGTTAGAAGTACGAAGTACGGGCTGACGGAGATGAGAAGTGGGTTTTGATTTCCGAACGTGTGTTCAGTCTTCAGTCTGCAGTCTATCAGTCGGCAGTCATAGTCATTAAGATAAAATCTTTATTACTATATTGAAATAATAAACAAGCTTCTGTAATCAGGTTCTGACTGCCGACTGCCGACTGAGAACTGCCGACTGACTAGAAATAGTACCAGTACAACAACGCATTCGGGAATATACCCAGGTAGATGATGAGGATCACTAATGCTACAAGAATGATCTTAAATGTAGAGGATACTTCTACAGTAGCTTTTCCTTCTTTGAAATACATGGCTTGTATAACGCGGAAATAATAGTAGACACTGACGGCTGCCATCAGGACGGCGAAGATGACCAGCCAGAGATTGTGACCCGTTTCAAGGGCAGCGTTGAGCATATAAAACTTGGCCATGAAACCAGCTGTCAATGGAATACCTGCCAATGAGAAAATGAATATTGCGATACATGCAGCAATCAATGGTTGCTGTTTTGCTAATCCATTGAATCCATCAAATGTATAATCAGTCATTTTTGTCAACACAGCAAAGATGCCGATCGTTGCGAGACTATAGGCGGCTGTATACAACAACAATCCTTCTTTACCATCCATATTCATCGCATACACTGCGAGCAACATAAAACCCGCTTGCGCAATACTCGAATACGCGAGCATTCTTTTTACACTTTGCTGAAACACGGCGGTAATATTTCCGACAAATAATGTTGCTGCTGTAATGACTGCTAACCAAAGACTCCATTCCTTATTAAGATTACCAAAGGTTTCATCAAACAAACGGAGGAACGCTACAAAGACAGCTGCTTTTACAATCGTAGCCATGAATGAAGTGAACACAGTAGGTGCACCATCATATACATCAGGCGTCCAGAAATGGAAAGGTGCTGCAGATACTTTGAATGACATGGAGAATAACAACAACAACATTCCCGCTACCGGTAAAACCATTGGCGTAGCGGATTGCCATTGCATATCATCTACATTGAACGTACCCATCGCACCATATAACAACGTAATACCCATCAGCATTAAGCCAGTGGAAAAAGAACCCATCAGAAAATATTTCAATGATGCTTCATTGCTTTTCAGATTCTTTTTATCACTACCGGTAAGAATATACAATGGAATAGAAATGATCTCGATGCCTAAGAAAAGTATCAGCATGGATTTGAAGGAAACAGCAAGCATTACCCCACCCAGGATAAAAAAGATCAACGCGAAATATTCAGCATAGTTGACCCCAACTTTTTCCATATCCTTTGCAGACAAAAGAAAATAAACAAGTGTAGAAAAGAATATAATAGAACTGAATCCAAGTGCGAAAGAATCAAAATTCATGAAGCCTGTCGTATTGATATGGAAAAATGTTTTCCCATAAAATTCCATCAGGTTCACCAGCAGCAATAATACCATGCCTGTTATGGCAATAGCGCGGATAGCGCTTTTGCGTTTCAGCAAAATACCGCTGAACATCATAACAACACCCAAAACCGCCGATAGTATTAATGCATTCATACGTTCTCTGTTACTTCCTTAAGTAAGGAATTATTTCCTGTTTTTTTAAAATCCCATTCGTGATCTCCGTTGACACGGCTTCTGTTCTGCGTAAAAAAGGTTGTGAATAAACACCTGCCCAGAATATCAGGATGACAATGATCGATAGCGCCAGTTTTTCATTTGGCCTGATGTCTTTTGTTTGTTCTGTTAATGGTACCGTATTTCCATACAATACTTTCCTGATCATATTCAGGGTATATACTGCTCCGAGAATGATACATATACCTGCTGCAACAGTCAACGCGATATAATAATGTGTGACCGTAGAATTAAATATGCCGGTAAACATTAAGAACTCACCAACAAATGCATTTGTCAATGGCAATGCGATATTGGCAAGAGCAATGATGACAAAGAAAATAGCCAGTGTCGGTGCTTTCTGTGCAATACCACCAAGCTGTGACATCTTACGTGTACCAAATTGTCTTTCGATCAGTTCTACCACGATCCACATTCCGATGATATTGATACCATGGCTGAACATCTGTATCATTACCCCCTGCATACCGATCGGATTCACAGAGAAAATAGTCAGGCACATCAATCCAATGTGCGCAATGGATGAATACGCGACCAATCTTTTCATATCATCCTGCTGCATGGCAATCAATGAAGCGTAGATCATTCCGATCACCGCCATAGAAGAAACAGTATCGCCCCAGAGGAAGGAAGCATCAGGAAGTATTGGCAATAACCAACGCAGTAATCCAAATACACCCATCTTCACCATCAGACCACTCAGTACCATGGTAGTAGCTGTTGGTGATTGTTCGTAGGTATCAGGCTGCCATGTATGAAAAGGAAAGATCGGCATCTTCACCGCAAAGGCGATAAAGAATAACCAGAATACCCAGGCATCTGCTCTTGATGCCAATGCCGCTTTATAAAATGATTCGATGGCGAAAGAATGATCAGGCGTTCTTGAATACACATATAAGATACCTACCAGCATCAGTAATGAACCGACGAAGGTGTACACGAAAAATTTAAATGTAACAGGAATTCTTCTTTCACCTCCCCATTGTGAGCAAAGGAAATAAACAGGGATCAAGGCAAGTTCCCAGAAGAAATAAAACAACAATGCATCCATCGAAAGGAACACTCCCATGATACCTGCTTGTGTGAGCAGCATGAGTGCAAAAAAGTTATTGGCTTTTTTATAAGAAGCGTTCCAGGTAGCCAGGAAAATAATCGGGTAAGCAATAGAGGTGAGCAGGCAAAGTAATTGGCTCATGCCATCCAGCTTTACATAAAAGCTGCTGCCAATGCCTGTCATCCATTCTTCATTACAGGAAAGATATTTTCCGTCTTTGAATACAAGCAGTCCAAGCAGGGAAACAGCCAGTGTGGCAATAGCCGAGAACAAGGCCCATGAACGAGCCGCTTTTTCATCTTTGAAAAAGAACGTGGCCAACCCTGTCAGCAACGGAACCAATATTAATAAAACCGCGATCATAATTCCATCCCTTGAAGCGGGATTAATTGTTTTTATTATTGATCAAACTTTCTTCAGTATCTCTGAAATTATGAATTAAGAATTATGAGTTATGAATGAGTTTCCCATAATTCATAACTCATAATTCTTAATTCATAATTACTATTAGAATGAACTTTACTTTCTCAAAAAGAACTGTATCACAAAAATAATCAGCATCCCCAGCACCATCAGCAACACATAACTTCCTACCTGTCCACTTTGTAATAAACGCAACTGGCGGCTACCATAATTCACTGCCTTCCCTACTCCATTCACAATTCCATCTACCACTTGTTTCTCAAATACCTCATCGAAGAATTGTCCGAGTTTATTCAATGGCTTTACAATGATCTTATCATACAATTCATCGACATACCATTTATTCGCCAATACTTTTCCAAATCCTGTTGCTTCTTCTGTATCTGGTTTGCTACTGAATTTTTTCCAGGCAAATACTACTACGATTACAATAAGCACAGTAGATACACCTGTGAGCATCCATTCCGTCTGATGTGATAATTCATGTGCTTCCATCACCGCAGCAGATCCCGCGAAAATTGGTGACAAGAATTCTTTTAATGAATGAGCGCCATGCACCATGAAATCAGGAATACCAACATACCCACCTACAATAGATAATATCGCAAGAATGATCAATGGTATAGTGATAGCAGAAGGACTTTCATGTAAATGATGTTCCTGGTCATGCGTACCGCGGAATGAACCCCGGAACGTAGTAGCATATAAACGGAACATATAAAAAGCAGTAAGCAAGGCCGTACCGATACCTACAATATAATATACTGGTGATGTACCGAATGCACCTGCTAATATTTCATCTTTGGAAAAGAAACCAGACAGACCGGGAATACCGGCGATAGCCAAACAACCGATCAGGAAAGTAGCATTGGTGATCTTCATGTATTTTTTCAACCCGCCCATCTTACGAATATCCTGTTCACCTCCCATCGCATGAATAACACTACCACTTCCAAGGAATAATAATGCTTTGAAGAATGCGTGTGTCATCACATGGAAAACTGCCGCGACATACGAACCTGTTCCCAAAGCCAGGAACATATATCCTAACTGGCTGACTGTAGAGTAAGCCAATACTTTTTTAATATCATTTTGTTTCATTGCGATCGTGGCAGCCAATAGAGCGGTCGCTAATCCAATGATAGCGATGATCGTCATGGTCAACGGCGACAATGAATAAAGAATATTACTACGCGCGATCATATAGATACCAGCCGTTACCATCGTTGCGGCGTGGATCAAAGCAGAAACAGGCGTAGGACCAGCCATGGCATCGGGTAACCATGTATACAAAGGAATCTGTGCACTCTTACCGGTAGCGCCGATAAATAATAATAGCGTGATCGCTGTAAGATCAGTCGTGCTGAGCTTACTGATACTCTCTGTAGTAAATACATCGGCAAAAGAAACAGAACCCACTTTATTGATGATCCAGAAGATAGCGATCAGGAAAGCAAGGTCACCGATGCGGTTCATAATAAATGCTTTGCTCGCCGCTTTATTGTATTCATTATTCTTGAACCAATAACCGATCAATAGATATGAACAAAGCCCTACTCCTTCCCAACCGATGAACATGATGACATAGTTGGCACCCATGACCAGCAATAACATCGAGAAGACGAACAGATTGAGATAAGCGAAATATCTTCCGAAGTGTTCTGATTTTTCTTCGTGCATGTAAGACGTAGAATATACATGAATAAGAAAACCAACACCGGTAATGATCAATAAGAATAGAGAGGAAAGCTGATCGATCTGGAATGCAAAAGGAATTTTGAGTGAACCGACAGAAATGAAGTCAAAATATTCTGCCACGTGTGTGTTACCACCCTTTACCTGTATGAATACCCATACGCTCAGGATAAAAGAAACGAGGATGACACCGCTGCCAATAATGCCAATGACAGATTTTGATAATTTTTTTCTTCCCAATCCATTGATGAGAAAACCCAGCAAAGGAAAGAAAGGAATCAGCCAGCTTATTTGTAACACATTCTGCATAAAGTCAAGTACGAAGTATGAAATACGAAGTAAGAAGCCTGATCATCGTACTTCTTGCTTCGTACTTCGTATTTTATTTAATGTTTCAATCGATTTAAAAAGTTTACGTCGATCGAATGAATATTTCTATACATCATCACAATGATCGCCAGGCCAACACTTACTTCCGCTGCTGCTACGACCATAATAAAAAATACAAAGATCTGTGCGTCTATACCCGATGATATAGTAGCGGCTGCATTAGCCGTTGCTGCTTTTACATGCGGCATTTTTGAAAATGCTACCAGCAATAAATTCACCGCATTCAACATCAACTCTATGCACATGAAAATAATAATCGCATTCCGCCTTGTCAGCACACCGGTAATACCGATGCAAAACAGGGCAATAGAGAGGAATATGTAGTAAGTTATAGACATAAAATCAATTTGGAAATTTGGAGATGAGTTGATTTGAAAATGACTTCCTCAGCACATTTCCAAATTTTCAAATCTTCAAATCATTCTTTCTTACCGATCAC
>JBDTPD010000238.1:0-6495 GCA_039932855.1 Chitinophagaceae bacterium
GCTTCTTTGATAAAAGGACGCACATCATCTGCCGAAGGCATAAAATTATTCTCTGCCTTTGCCTCGACTACGATATGCTGACCTTCTACAAAATGTGTGTAGTGATTATTATTCCAGCTTGGAACCGCATAGATGATCTTATCTCCTTTGTCACAAATAGCTCTGAATACAGAATAGATCAATGGACGACCACCGGAAGCAACTAATACTTCACTGATGCCATAATCAAGTTCTTCGGTTTCTTTGGTAAACGACAATACGGCTTCGCGCAGATCGAGATTGCCTTCAGCAGCCGGGTAGTTGGTAAAATGCTTGCGGTATGCATCTACAATAGCGTCTTCCAATTCTTTTGGAATAGGAAAAATAGCAGGGTCAAAATCGCCTACGGTAAAGTTGTAAATGTGTTCACCCTGGCGGATCTTTTCTCTTATTTCACCACCCAGTTTTACGATCTCGGAACCAATCAAGGTTTCGGATAAATGAGACAATTTCATGGGGGCAAAAATAAGCTAGCAAGTACGAAGTACGAAATAGCAAGTACGAAATAAGAAATACGAAGTACGAGACTCCGATAATTGAAAACTCTTTATAACCTCGGATAGCTCGTATTTCGTACTTTGTATTTCGTACTTGTTATGGTTTTTCAGTATACTTTTTCTCTGCTTCTTTCGCTTTTTCAAAATCGAGTACCACGCCATTGATACAATAACGAAGACCGGTTGGAGGCGGGCCATCATCAAAAACATGGCCGAGGTGCGACTTGCAACGTCCGCATTCTACTTCGGTTCTCTTCATACCATGTGTGTTGTCAGGCGTATAAATAATACTTCCTTTACTGATAGGTTCATAAAAACTGGGCCATCCGCAACCGCTTTCAAATTTAGTATCGCTCTTAAAAAGCGCGTTGCCACAAACGGCGCAATAGTAAGTGCCGATCTCTTTGGAGGTTTCGAATTTGCTTGAAAAAGGTCGTTCGGTTCCTTTTTGACGGGCTATATTATAGACTTCTGCCGGCAGGATCTTCTTCCATTCTGTATCCGGCATTTCCACCTTGCTGCTATCCGTAGTGGAATAAACGGGGTTCTTTTTTTCAGTGCTATCCATATTTTCCGATTTAGTGATCTGGTTATTTGATTGAGAGTAGCTACACTGCTGTAAAACAGCAGCTATAGCAATGATGGGAACGAATCGTAAAAGGCGCATATATTATTTTATAACAAATTTACGTACAGCTTGTTCGGATAGTTTGCCAGTCACTTGACAAACGGCCTGTATTAACAATTTTTTCGGCTGCATGAATTTGCCTCAAAACTTACCCATCGGTCTGTTTATTTAGTCTGCGTACATTATATTTGTTTTTCACCAAGTGACAAACGCGCTTATGTTTAATTTGATCCTGTTCGGTCCGCCCGGCAGCGGTAAAGGTACACAGTCAGAGAGGCTAGTAGAAAAATATGGATTGGTCCATCTTTCTACCGGCAACCTGCTTCGCGAAGAGATTTCCCAGAAAACACCGTTAGGATTGGAAGCCAAAAGCTTTATGGACAAGGGTCAGCTGGTTCCGGATGAAGTAGTGATCGGTATGGTCGATTCCCAGTTTGAAAAACATAAGGAAGCAAAAGGCTTTTTGTTCGATGGTTTCCCGCGTACGGTTGCCCAGGCTATTGCCCTGGATAAATTACTGGAACTGAAAAAAACCGAGATCACCTCTGTACTTGCCCTTGATGTAAGCGAAGAAGAACTGGTAAAGAGATTACTGAATCGCGGCAAGACCAGCGGACGTAGTGATGATAGTGATGAACTTGTCATCCGCAAGCGTTTTTCTGTATATACTGATGAAACCAGCCCGGTGGCTGAACATTATAAAAAAGTCAGAAAGTTTTATACCATCAAAGGAGAAGGAACGGTAGACGATATCTTTATTTCGTTGAGTGATTCGATTGATAAAAGAATGAAGAAAGTACTCTGATCTTTGTATTTAGCTGCTGTTAGCGATACAGGTGAGTAAACACAAGCACACCACTCACCGCACGATTGTTAAGCCTTTTGTATGAGTTTTGAAAAGGAAAATTTTCTCCGTACCAAGCTGGTGCGGTACCTGCAGCAATTGGACCCAACCACACCACCTCATTGGGGTAAAATGAGTGTGCAAAATATGATCGAACACTATGCTGGTGATGCGGTACGCAATGCCAGCGGCCGCTTAAAGATCGAAACGATACTTACTCCTTCCGAACACTTACAGCGCATGCAGGATTTTTTAATGTCGGATAAGCCTTTCAGAGAAAATACAAAAAATGCATTGATGGGAGAAGAACCCGCTCCGCTCCGGTATAAAACAGTACAAGGCGCCATTGGCGCCCTGCAACAGGAATTAATTTATTTCTTTGAAGCATTTGAAAAAAATCCTGCGCTGATTACACGCAATCCTTTTTTCGGTGATCTGAACTTTGAACAAAACGTTCAATTACTACATAAACACGCTCTTCATCACCTGCGTCAATTCGGAGTAATACCATTAACGGTTTAAAACTTTGACCGCAATACCGAATCTGCTTTTTCCAGACTGCTTACTACTGCATCTTTTACTTTGATTGCTTTTTCTTTCTCTGGTTCCAGGTAATGGATCTTATCTTCTGTATTCTTATAAACAGAATCCCAGTCCCATTTGAAATTATGCATCCAGCTTTCCATCGATGTATTGGCTGAATTCAATTCGTCCAATAAACCGGAAAGTTTTGCTTTGTATGGTGCTGCCGCCGCTTGTGCTTTTGCAGGAAGTTTACTGATAGAATCCAGCAGGTAATTTAATTTCTGCTGTGCCTTTGTCAGCTGTCCCATTTTACCCATACCAACCATGTGTTCATCTTCGATCTGGGCTCCTAATGTATCAGCTTTTGTTTTACCAGGCTTATCAGTACTGGCTGTGTTTTGACAGGCCACTGCAAGTACAACGACTGCTGTAAGCAGTAAGAAAGAAATTTTATTCATGAATTAGTTTATCAATGATGATCTTCTTTATTGCATTTTTCCATGATCTCATGAAATACATCATGCAAAGCAGATAACTTTTCAGTTAATACTTTGTCTGTTGCATTTGATTTGACCAGTTTGTCCAGTTCATAAGCACCATTTACCAATTTTTTCAATGTAGCTTTAATGGCAGCTTTATCATAACCAGCAGGAGCAGTTGATTTTTGCCATTCTTTTGCTTTTGTAACCAGTTCCTCGCTACGGGTTTTGATCGGTAGCAAATTACCTTCCTCAGAAGGATGAAACGTAGCAGCCATGATACCATGGAAATCGTCCATTTCCGCCCATTTAGGTTTAGTAGTTGTCTGTGACATAGCAGTAACAGAGACAGCGCACATCAGTAACGCGATAGAAATAATTTTTCTCATTATGTGAAGTTTAGGTCTTCAAAGATAAGGTTGCCCGGCCGTTTTTCAGACCGGGAAGCCTACTATTTCATCCGTTAAAAAGCAAAGGTGACGTGAGCCATTCCTTTAATTTTTGACTTGGTTTGGCCGTCGGCAAAACTCTGTGACACCGGGAGTTGTGCATTAAATCCAAACGCAATTTTTTTAACGCTGAGTTCCAGTCCGGCCGATGCCATGAATAAAGAACCACCGGTGAGGTCAACTGCTTCTTTTGTCAGCTCACTCCTTTCTGTGTGTTCATATAGCAGGCCCAGGTTAGGACTCAACGTAACAGCAGAAACCGGTGCGGCATAATAGACGAAAGAACTGGCTGAAAATTTATTTCCGAATTTATAGTCGTCCTTATTATCTGTATTTATTTTATAACTCGCGTTGGTATTGATACCCCATTTGTTGATCTGTACATTGTACATCGTATTCAACATAAAATCAGTGCTGCCTGAACCGCGCTGATTATTGGCAATAGCTGCTACATCAGGATCACCTTCTTCAATATCAAATTTTCCGGTAGGTGCTTTGATGCCAGCACCAATCCATAGTTGTTGTGAAACAGTAGTGCGTGAATGAACTGACGTATTATCAAATAATTTATAATTCACAAGTACGGCTATATCACCTAATCCGTTTAAATTACTCGTGCCTTCATCAGATACCTGGTGATTGAAATTGTAAGGCACTAATGCCAGTACCTGTATTCTTTTACCAATGTTCCATCCACCCCAGAGTTCAACAGTTTGATAAAAATCACGACTGAATTGAGTAGGATCATCATTTAATCGTGTACGGAAACTATTGAAATGATAACGCACTCCAAAGAAGCGATGATTGAAATGCGGCAAGAGGCCGATATAATAATTGCCAACACCGCAGCCACATATTTCACAGGCATTCGAGGCGACAAAAGATAGGCAGGCAATCAATGTTATAAAGATCTTCTTCATAATAATTTCTTAAAAAAGTATGGATTCCTATATGCCCTATGTACCTATGATCCTATGTGGTAAAAAAGCTGAGTTTATTAGCTTTCAATTGAATCTCAAGACAATTGCTTTCTTACCACATAGGATCATAGGTACATAGGGCACATAGTGTAATAGATAACTTATATTACCTGTGAGAGGTAATATGATAAATATGCTAGTGGAGATCACGCGCAGGGCGGATGGAAGACAGCAAAGGAGACGCCTGTTATTCGTTTATCACTATAGGTTTGATAAACGGGATAAATAGTTTGCAGCGAAGGAAGAACGGAAGTAAAAAATGATTTGGAAGAAATTACTTCGTTTTTATTTTCCAGTTTTCTTTCTGAATTCTCCTGTTCTCTTTTCTCTTCCTGTTTCAATCGTTTAGCCAATACGCATTTACCATTGCAATGAAGCATTGGCATAAACCTGTTTTCGCATTTAAAAGTGGCTATATAAGATTGATTAATGTAGAAGTCGATAACGATAATAGCCTGGCTGAAGGTTTGACTTGCAAAAGCAAGCAGCAGTGTAAGGGCTAAAATTTTTTTCATTTAATATCAGCAAAGATAAGAGAAAGTACGAAGTAAGAAATACGAAGTACGAACTCTTACGAATGAAACGATCTTACTGGTACCGGCCTTCTTAATTTCGTATTTCTTACTTCGTACTTGTTCAATACATTTGCTATATGACAAAACTGGAAAATTATATTACCGGTAAGTGGATCACCGGGGATGGCGATGGACAGTCTCTATACAATGCCAATACCGGTGAAATGATTGCGACTGCTTCAACAAAGGGATTGGATTTTAAAGCAGTGCTTGACTATGGTAGAAAAGTAGGTAATCCTGCGCTTCGCAAAATGACTTTTCATGAGCGCGGGAATATGCTGAAAGCGTTAGCGATTCATTTACGTAATCATTTACCAGCATTCTATAACATCAGTTACCAGACCGGCGCTACCAAAGCAGATAGCTGGGTAGATATTGAAGGTGGTATTGGTAATTTATTTGCAAACGCATCATTGCGTAGAAAATTTCCCGATGAAATTTTTTGTATAGATGGAGAAAGTCATAATCTCGGTAAGGCCAATACGTTTATGGCTACACACATTCTTGTACCAAAAGAAGGTGTAGCTGTTCATATCAATGCATTTAATTTTCCGGTATGGGGAATGCTGGAAAAGATAGCGGTGAATTTATTAGCGGGTGTACCGGCGATAGTAAAACCGGCTACTGTTACTTCTTATCTCACAGAAGCATTCGTAAAAGAAATCATTGCGTCAAAAATATTACCGGAAGGTGCATTGCAATTGTTATGCGGTTCGGCAGGTGATATTCTTGATCATGTCAATTCACAGGATGTCGTCACGTTTACTGGTTCCAAGTCAACAGGATTGATGCTTAAGTCGCATGAAAATATTTTACGTGAAAGTGTTCCCTTTAATATGGAAGCTGATTCATTGAATTGTATTATTCTGGGTGAAGACGTAGTGCCTGGCAAACCAGAGTGGGATATTTTTATAAAAGAAGTGAGAAAAGAAATGACCACGAAAGCTGGTCAGAAGTGTACGGCCATCCGTAGAATATTTGTTCCGGAAAATAAAATGGAAGATGTATGGAAAGCGATTGCTGTTTCATTATCACAAACAACGATTGGTAATCCATTGAATGAAAAAGTAAGAATGGGTCCGTTGGCCGGAATAAAACAACGGAATGAAGTTAAAGAACAAGTGAGTAAGTTATTGGCATCCTCACAAATTGTATATGGAAGCCTGGATAGTGTAGAAGTTATCGATGCAGATGCGGTGAAAGGTGCGTTCATGTCTCCTTTATTATTAAAGAATGATAAACCTTTTGCTTCCGATGAGGCACATGATATAGAAGCGTTTGGTCCGGTGAGTACGATCATGCCGTATAAAAATATGGACGAGGCAATTGCCTTGAGTAAAAAAGGAAAAGGAAGTTTGTGCAGCTCCATTGTGACAGCGGATGATCAGCTTGCAAGGAAATATGTATTGGGGGCAGCTACACATCATGGACGCATATTAGTACTGAATGCAGACTGTGCAAAAGAAAGTACAGGACATG
>JBDTPD010000239.1:0-6479 GCA_039932855.1 Chitinophagaceae bacterium
GGCAGATGTTTCTCTTCCGAGACTACCATCTGGTTGTGGTACGCCGGCTTTACGAAAATACTTTTGAGCAAGAATGTCAGTAGCGATCTGGCTCCATTGCTTCGGAACCTCTACATTATTCATTTCAAACACTGTCTCTCCCGAGGGGTTTCTGATGACTGACGTTCGGTAATCATACTCAAAAAGGTCAAATACACTCACTGCATCATTCGTATAGCGACGATGAAACTGCAGCCCGCTTTTAGCGGACGACTTTTGATTAACCATAACTGTAAGAATTTAACGGGTTCTTGTCCTTAGTTCCAAAAAATCCTCTCGGGGGAAGTGGCTTGCTTACGAAACTATTTTTTACTATACGATTTTCAAACTCTCAAATATTAACATTGTGTGGATAAGACAAGTCAATAATTATGAAGCTCGTTCCTGTGTTGCGTTACGAGATTTTTTAACAGTGCATATATTTTTTTAGGAGAAATTTTTTTTGGTAAAGTCCGTTGAGACCAGTAATAATTATTTAACATGATTTCTTAGATAGTCAACAGTCGGCAGTCTATCAGTCGGCAGTCGCATTCATTCAATTAAATAGTTCCTTGTTGCCTTGAAAAAAATCAGCCGCAATAATCAGACTGCGACTGCCGGTTGATAGATTGCCGATTGCCAACTGCCGGGACTGCCGACTGGACAAAGTCCTAAATGATATATTTGACGTATATATCGTGCGAATAAGGTTTTTAAGTACCTATTTAGTCCAGAATAGCTTTAACTGAAAAAGTTTTTGCATTTTTGCAAATAACCAACCGTTACCGGATGAAGTCAATTATCTATCAATCAATTGCGGAAAAGAAAAAGCAGGGTAAAAAATCCTTTGCTGTGCTGATCGATCCCGATAAGGTCAATGCCTCCATCCTTGATGAGTTAATAGAGCTGTCAGTATCAGCAAAGGTTGACTATTTCCTTGTCGGTGGCAGCCTGGTCATCTCTAATCACCTGGATGAATGCGTTCAGCATATCAAACAAAACTGTTCTATTCCTGTCACCCTTTTCCCCGGCAGCCCTTCCCAGATCAGTAAATATGCCGATGCCCTGTTGTACCTGTCATTGATCTCGGGCCGTAATCCTGAGTTATTGATCGGTCAGCACGTAGTGTCTGCGCCTTTTGTGAGACAAAGCGGGCTGGAGATAATGCCTACCGGCTATATCGTGATCGACGGTGGTGCCCCTACTACCGTTTCGTATATCAGCAATGCGGCACCGGTGCCTGCAGATAAGAATGAGATAGCGATGTGTACCGCAATGGCTGGCGAAATGCTGGGTATGAAACTCATCTATATGGATGCAGGCAGTGGGGCCAAACGTCCTATCTCAGAACATATGATTGAAGCAGTTGCTAAAAATATTTCTTTACCACTTATTATCGGTGGTGGTATCATTCATCCCGAAAAAGCATACCTCAATTGTAAAGCAGGCGCCGATGTAATTGTCGTTGGTAATGCGATTGAAAAAGATTCTTCGCTGATAAAAGAAATGAGCGCCGCAGTACATTCTGTCGCTGTTAAAGTAATTTGATGTACGATGTCAGATGTACGCCAGTCTTAAATTGCAGACCTTACGATTATCTGAATGTCGTACATCGTACATCTGACATCGTACATTATTTCGATTCTTCCATTTTAACGCGGCCTGGCGTCTCTTTCCCTGCTACAATACTCCTCGAACTTAATGCAACTGACTTAATGATCATCGTCATGTTGTCGAGATCCAATGTAGATACTTCATCACTGACGCGGTGATAGTTTGGTTCACTATCCATCTTGGAAGTAGAAATAGTATGTGCCGGTACACCTTGTGCAGCAAGGGTAGCATTATCAGAACGGAAAAATAAATTCTGCATTGGATAAGGATCAGGATAGAAAGTAAATCCTGTTCCTTCGAGGTTCTTTTGAAGGATAGTACCCATATCTGTTCTTTCATACCCGGTGATATACGCTGAGTTCTTTCCCCATTTACTTTCGGTGCCAATCATTTCAATATTGAACATTGCCATCACAGTAGCAGGATCATATTGATTAGAGAAATAACGTGAACCAAATCCACCACTCTCTTCACCTGTGAAGGCAACGAAGACAATGGTGCGTTCATTATTATTTAATTTTTTAAAATACTTAGCAAGTAAGATCACTGCTGTAGTACCTGCTGCATCATCATTGGCACCATTGAAAATAGAATCAGCACCATTTGCATTCTTTAATACACCGATATGATCATAGTGACCAGAGAAAATCACATATTCATTCTTCTTACTTTTTCCCGGAAGTATACCAACAACATTTGCCAGCTTCTTCTCAGTGATCTCATTTGTCATATCTATACTAAACTGCGAAGGAATAGCTGTTCCTAAGACAAAAACAACATTGTTATCGCTTTTGAACATATTTGATTTAGCAGATGCAAGGCGAGTAAATCTTTTAGCGAAACTTGTATCCACTACTATGATCACATTCTTTTTATACCCGATCCATTTGGTTACTTCTGCACGATAGTCACTACCAGCTTTCAACATCGCAGTTTCATATCCCGACGACTGATCAATTTTTACATGCGGTTGAGAAGTAATAACAATAACATTCTTTGGATCTATCGTTGCATGATCAATAGTTGCTGTAAGCGTAAGTTGCTTTGCACTGATCATCGAAAATTCCTGGCGAAAGCTTTTTGCATCGGGTGGCAATTGCAAACCAGCATTCTTAAATTCTGAAGCAATAAAATCAGCCGCCTTATCTAATTCGGGAGAATACAATGCGCGACCACGCATTTCATCGGAAGCTAATTTATTTTCAATACGTCTTGCTTCCTGCACATTGATAATCGAATTAATATCCTGCGCACATA
The DNA here is from genome assembly GCA_039932855.1 of Chitinophagaceae bacterium. Classification (GTDB taxonomy): domain Bacteria; phylum Bacteroidota; class Bacteroidia; order Chitinophagales; family Chitinophagaceae; genus JAJKIP01. Next base: position 2,890 of record JBDTPD010000239.1, read on the forward strand.
AAAAAGAGGTTATTGTCATCAATAACCCAGCTACTGTAAATTTTCTCATACTGGAATTTGCTATTTAATTAAATGTAAAATGCAGAATCTAAAATGTAAAATGTAAAAATAAGCTGCAGTCTTAGGGCTGTCCAACTTTTACATTTTACATTTTAGATTCTGCATTTTACATTTTTGTTTTTTACAAGCTCATCATCTCTTTAAACTTCACCGTCTGTCTCCTGCTCACTTCAATCTTTTCTCCACCTTTCAATTCAAGCAGTAATCCACCATTGAAGTAAGGTTCTATTTTTTCTATCAAACGGAGATTGACAATATGTTTGCGATTGGCGCGGAAAAAGAATTTTTCATCTAATCTTTCTTCCAACGCATTCAGCGATTTCAGAATGAGTGGTTTATTGGGACCGAAAAAAACCTTTGCATAGTTTCCTACACTTTCAAACAAGCGGATCTCAGTTAACTTTACGAACCAGCAACGTTCACCATCTTTTACAAATACCTGGTCGTTTTCACCGAGTACGCTATTGTTGGTAAACTCACCGGTTGGTTTTATTTCCTTTGTTTCATTTTGCTGCAATTTCAATATTGCATCAGCGAGACGTTTGGGCTCAATAGGTTTTAGTAAATAATCCAATGCATTTACTTCAAATGCTTTCAATGCAAATTCATCATAGGCTGTTGTGAAGATCACTTGTGGCGAACGTTCCAATTGCGCCAGCATATCGAAACCTGTTTTACCAGGCATCTGTATATCCAGGAAAATAAGATCTGGTTGGAGACTATCAATTTTCTCAATCCCTTCTTCGGCATTTGCCGCTTCGTCTACTACTTCTACTTCGGGGAATTCCTGTAATAGTTTTCTTAGCTCGGCTCTTGCCAGGCGCTCATCGTCAATAATAATTGCTCGCATGTGAATGTGTGTTTTTAATGATCCGTTCCCGCTACGGGTATCGATACCTTCGCTTCCACCAGGCTGGGAGCAGATTGCTTTATCTCAAATTTAGCTCTATTTCCATATAAAAGTCCAAGCCGCATGGTGGTACTTGAAATACCAAAACCTTCTTTATTGATATAGCCATTCAGGTAACCTGTATTCTGAACAGTCACCTCATGAAACTGGTGATTCAATGTAGAAGAAACCCTTACTACACCACCCTGTATTTGTTTACTGATGCCATGCTTGATCGCATTCTCTACCAGCGTTTGCAACATCATTGGCGGTATGGGCATAGACAAAGTTGAAGGATCTACTTCATACTCCACACGTAACCTATCCTCAAACCGCATATTTTCTAATGCTAAATAGTTTTTTACAATATCCAATTCTCTTTCAAAGGTTGTCGATTCCGATTTTTCAGCCTGCATACTGCTACGCAAAATGGTGCTCAACTCAGTGATCGCATTTCTTGCACGTTCAGGGTTTTCATCTACCAATGCACGAATGCTATTGAGTGAATTGAAAATAAAATGCGGATTGATATGCGCTTTGATAGTTTGCAGTTCCAGTTCCTTTACCATCGACTCCAGTTGTAATGTATCCAACTGCTGCTTTCTGCTCTTTGCTACATAGTGATAAACGAAATAGATCAAACTCCAGATAAAGAATAAGAGGAAATAGAAAAAGGAATTATTCAGCACCAGCAACAACTCACTTACCCAATAACTCACATTGGTTCTTTCCAATAATTCTACTTCATCTTTTTTGACAAGCTTGAGTAGAATTAAAATTTCCACGCTGACATAAGAAACAAAAATGGCCAGTGCAACAGTAATGATGAAGAACTGGAAGATCTGTTTGTTTAATGTTTTTTGTAAAAGACCAAAGCGGATAATGATCATCCGCATGATGTGTGAAAAGATGACGCCGAGTAATAAGAAAATCCCAAGACGCTGAAAGAACCCAGGCGTGAGCCGGTCAAAGGAAAATGCAAAAAAAGTATTGGTCAGGGCAAAGCTACCCCAGCCTATCAATTGGCATAACCAGTATCTTGAGTTTCCAACCAGCATAAACGACAAAGCTAATGATCCTTGTACAGAATGAATTTGTAAAGTATATCAGTGGAGGAATGCCTCTACAGGTGGGATTGATCTGAAACAATTACAGCCAGAAAATCGGCTCGTCATATATGTAATTCCCTATAATTCAATCATTTAATTTGCCAATAATTAAGAATTATGAGTTATGAATTAAGAATGTGGCGTAGAAATAAACAGCCATTCATAATTCATAACTCATAATTCTGCATTGTTACCTGCTGCTCCGCAGACATTTAGTACCAGCTTAACGAACTAAGATTGACCAAACTCCGTTTATTAAAACTGCCAACGAGGTGCAGGAAAGCGCTAATTTTACATTCGAATAAACCACTTACATGGAAATCATACCCGGACCGTTATTAAAAACTATTGATTCTCCCGACGACCTGAAAAAACTGCCCCGCGAAAAACTTCACCAGTTATGTGATGAATTGCGCCAGTACATTATCGATGTGGTAAGCGTTCATGGCGGACATTTCGGCGCCAGCCTCGGCGTAGTAGAACTGACAACAGCACTTCACTATGTTTACAATACCCCATATGATCAACTGGTTTGGGACGTAGGTCACCAGGCGTATGGGCATAAAATACTCACGGGTCGCCGCGATAATTTTATTACCAATCGTAAATACAATGGCCTTAGTGGTTTCCCGAAAAGAAGTGAAAGCGAGTATGATACATTTGGCGTAGGACACTCGTCCACTTCTATCTCTGCCGCGCTGGGTATGGCGATGGCCGCAAAATATAAAGGCGAAACAGATCGTAAATGCGTAGCTGTTATCGGTGATGGCGCTATGACAGCCGGTCTTGCCTTTGAAGGAATGAACCATGCCGGCGTAGCCGATACCGACATGCTGATCATTCTCAACGATAACAACATGGGTATCGATCCGAACGTTGGCGCGCTGAAAGAATACCTGACCGATATCACTACTTCTCCTACCTATAATAAAGTAAAAGACGATGTATGGAAATTGCTTGGCAAATTACCTGTCGGTAAAAATTTCAGCCGTGCAATGGGTCATAAGCTGGCAGATGGACTGAAAGGAATGGTGAGCAGCAGTTCCAACCTGTTTGAAGCATTGAATCTTCGTTATTTTGGTCCGATTGATGGACATAACGTTGCAAAGCTCGTGGATACGCTTACTGACCTTCGCGAGATACCGGGGCCAAAATTATTGCATATCGTCACCGTCAAAGGAAAAGGATATGCATTAGCGGAAAAAGATCAAACGAAATGGCACGCGCCGGGTTTGTTTGACAAGGTGACCGGTGAGATCTATAAAAAACAATTTGATACTCCGCAGCCACCGAAATACCAGGATGTATTTGGTCATACGATCATTGAACTGGCCGAACAGAATGAAAAGATCTTTGGCATAACGCCTGCGATGCCATCTGGTTCTTCATTGAAATTTATGATGGAGAAAATGCCAAACCGCGCATTTGATGTGGGCATCTGCGAACAGCATGCTGTTACTCTCAGTGCAGGTATGGCTACACAAGGCATGCGAGTGTTCTGCAATATTTATTCTTCCTTCTTGCAAAGAGCC
>JBDTPD010000240.1:0-6461 GCA_039932855.1 Chitinophagaceae bacterium
ATTATCTAATCCAGCTTAAAAAAGACAGAAAACTAACTACCGAAGAGGTTATAGATATTATCCGTAAGAAGGTTGAATCCACACAACCAGCCTTACGAATAGATTTCGGCCAGGTGATTGGCGATATGCTGGGTGATCTGATGGCATCTGTACAACCAATAGAAGTAAAAATCTATGGTGATGATCAACAAAAACTACAGGAAATATCCAAACAGGTTGCTGATATAGTCAATCATGTAAAAGGAACGGCCGACGTATTTGATGGTATTGTGATAGCAGGTCCTTCTATTTCTGTTCAACCAAATTATTCCAAGCTGGCGCAGTATGGGATTACACCATCGAATCTGCAATACCAGTTGCAAACCTCATTAGAAGGAAATATTGCAGGTAATATTTTTGAAAAAGAACAATACTCTGCGGTCAGATTGATCTATCCGAACAACCGCAAGCTCAGTAGCGACGCGATCAATAACCTGCAAATATTTTTACCGGATGGAAAATTAAAACCGATCACAGAGTTAGCTACTGTTACTATTAATCCCGGTGATGCAGAAATTCAGCGGGAAGATCTGCAATCGATGGGTGTGGTAACGGCAAGATTGGAAGGCAGGGATCTCGGAAGTGTTATGAAGGATGTTCAGAAAAATATTAGTAGCAGCGTCCATCTTCCTTCCGGTTATCACATAGAATATGGCGGATCATTTGCAGATCAGCAACAGTCGTTCAAAGAATTGCTGATGATCCTTGTTGCTGCCAGCCTGTTGGTGTTTTCAGTTATTCTTTTCTTATTTAAGCAAATCAAAGTGGCCCTGCTTATATTATTAATAGCTATTCTTGGTATATCTGGTAGCTATCTTGCTTTGTGGTTAACGAATACGCCTCTGAACGTAGGAAGCTATACTGGTTTGATCATGATCGTTGGTATCATTGGAGAAAATTCGATATTCACCTTTCTGCAATTCAAAGAATCATTACACGAAAAAAATGTCGATGATTCTATCATCTATTCTATTTCAACCAGGCTTCGCCCAAAATTAATGACAGCGTTGGGAGCAATCATTGCTTTGATGCCATTGGCATTGGGAATCGGTGCAGGAGCGCAATTGCATCAACCGCTGGCTATTGCTGTCATTGGCGGATTTGTTATTGCATTACCGCTGTTATTGATCGTACTTCCAAGCATGTTGCGATTGTTATTTAAAAAGAAACATAGCAAAACAACAGCGTCATAGTTGATATTTGTTCATAAATTAGCATCAGCTATGAGTTTATTTAAAAAAATATTTCCTTCTAAAAAAGAAGATCAACCTGCAAAGCATGGATCATTTTCCGAAGGAGATATCTTTTTTACTAATCATGATAATCAATATCATCTTCATAAATTATTATTCTTTGATAAAAATTTTGATTGCTACCATGTATTGAGTTATAAACCCACTGAAGTTTTACCCACTGTCAGTGATATTGAAAATTTAGAAGTCCAGGTTTATCATTCACCTATTGATAGAAATGGTTTTAAAAATCCAGTATTCCTTTTAAATAAAAATATTACGAGCGATGACCTGATCGGCTATCACGAATATCTACGACAAACGCAACAGGTTAGTGATTATGTTTTACTTGTTGATAAATATTACCAGGATGGATATCGACTTACAAATGAAAAGAAATACAATGAAGCCATAGACGCGTATTCGAAGGCAATTGATCTGGTTCCTACGTTTTTCGAAGCAATCGACAACAGAGCTTTTTGCAAAATGGACATTGGGCAATGGGAAGAAGCAATTGAAGACTTTAAAAAATCATTACTTGTAAACCCAGGAACCGTTCTCGCCGAATTTTCTATTGGTGAATGCTATTTCAAGATGAAGGAATATTCAAAGGCGAGAGAGAAATTTGAAAAAGCACATGAAATAGATCCAAGTGATCCGGCGCCTATTGAGTTTTTAAAAAGACTGAATGACCTATCAGGAACTTTGTAGTGCCGTGATTTACAATGCACCTCTCGCCATATAGTTTTACATTTTACATTCTATTACCTGTATCATCTGTGCAGCGGTATTCGTTATACCCTCTCCATCTGCTTGTTTGACTTGTTGAACAAACACATGCAATTGTTTTTTCTGTTTCCATAATTCTGTATCATACGTTGGTTCCCATGAGCCTGTATCCATATTATATAGATCTCTAACCACCCATTTATCGGTATTGCCTTTTTGTGTGCTGGCTATAGAAATTTTATTTCCTCTTTCCTGGTCCCTGAATAGAATATCCAGGTCAGTGGTTTTACCATTTTCAAAGCAAATGATCTGTGGTCGCGATATGGGAATCATCTTTGTCCCCATTCCGCTTAAACTAAATCCTTCAGAACGAAAGCCAAGATCCCTTTGCTCCCATGAATTACCTGTATTATAGATCACATGATACTGTGGAATATTATTTTTCCCCTTCCAATAGCTGGCAATATATGGATGTCCGTTCTTATCCGCACACATCGATGTCTGATTGATCAATTCACTGTTTTGAGGAATAGTAACTATTTTCTCAGCGGAAGATAAATTGATGGGTAACTGATAAGTCGTTCCATCTGATCGTTGCCAGCTGGCACCTCCATCTTTAGATACAGCATAGTTCATATCATGATTGCTGGCTACATCGGGAGATTCGCGCCATACCCAGGAAATATGAATTGACCCTTTTATATCCACACATGCCTGCCAGTAAGCATTTCGTTTTCCTTCACCATCAATCAGGTTTGTTTGAATACGCTTCCATGCTTTTTCTTTTCTATTATAACTATTGATAACAAGATTCCCATTGCCCGAACCGCCATCGCGATAAAAAAATAACAAATCTCCTGATGGCATTTTATAAAATTCAGGATAGGATACTTTTGTTTCTTCAGTACCGGTCATTGGCATCGGTTCCGACATGTCAAGTGATAAAGGTGTTTTACTTCTGCAATAGCGCAGCACTGAATTATGATGATCCCAGGCAAGATGCAGGTAACCATCGCCATCTACCATTATACTGATACTATTGTGTGCGTCTTTAATATTTCCTTTATAGATAGTTTTTTTCAGTTCCCATTTTTGCCCGCTTAATTTTCGCTTACCGATGACCACATAACCGGTAGAATCATAAAAGCTGATAAACTGGTATTTTCCAAAACTCACCAATGAATTTTTTCTGAACACAACGGCATTAATGGAATTACCGGCCCATGCTTTCTCAACATTAACAGTCTTAACTGTTTGGGCTCTACTATTCTCAACTACCAGGAGAATAATCAGGACAAATAAGGAGACTTTTCTTATGTGCATAGTTAGCAAGCGGGGTTTAAGATATAACAGATTCTTCCTGTTTGGTTTATTAAAGTACAAAAGACGATATTTTTTAGTTGATTGGGCAAAAATTCTCTCCGGTGCCACCATTCTCCGGGTTTTCAACGACTGCAATTGCCTGTTGACCGATAGATGTTTTTTCAGCAATTATCCCGGGTATACCTTTACATCAGCAATAAGAATTTTTCTCATAAGCAGTTAGTTTTGGTTAACGGCCCCGATGTCTATCGGGGCTTTTTAAAATGAGAAAAATTTGAAATAAGTCCTGGTACCTGAAAAACTAAATGATTTTTTGTTATGAGCATTAAAAAGAGTTTCGAAACATTCTGGCAGGCATTTATCCATCCACGTGTTTTTATTTTTATTCTTACAGGTACGGCCATCATCTTTCTTACATTTCTTACTGATAATGATGCAATGGAAATCGCCATATCGGGTATCGCTTCGGTTTTTATTGGCATTGGCGTTAATAATTATTCTTCTTTCGAAACTAATTTGAGCAATGAAAAGAAATTGGCTTCCAGGATCGGTCACTCGTTGAAAATACTCGAGCTCGCAAAATCTCAGATCGCACGCATACATCATGAACTGAAGAATGGAAATAAACAATACGTAAAAACTGGAATTGCAGAACTGGAAGATTTTATGACGCTGAGTATTGAACTGATTAAAGAAGGAAACCTGTAAAAGATGTTTAATGGTTTAAAAGTTTAAGGGTTAAAAGGTATATCACTTATACCTCGCCTTCAAACTGTTTCTTTTTAACCATTAAACCCTTAAACCATTAAACCTTATCACATGCTAGTAAACCTAAAAACCAGGTTTCGTGCTATTTCCCCCAACACTTATTGGCGGGAGATATTGGCAGTGCTCATGCTTTTGCTGGCAGTGATATTTTTTCGCAGTGAAAGAAAAGAGTTACGTGACATCATTCCTTATACCCGCCGTGCTAATCCGATATGGTTATTCATCGGACTCGGGATTACAATAATTTATATCTTTTTTCAAGCAGGTATTTATAAAAAATGTTTTTCTTCTATCGGACTTTCATTGAACTGGGGTAAATCAATTATTTTATTTCTCAAAAGAAATTTTATCAGCGTATTTCTTCCGGCAGGTGGTGTGAGCGCATTGGCTTATTCCCCTTCTGAGATCAGGAAAGCAGGATTCAGCAAACCACAGGTACATCAGGCCAGTGGATTGTTTGGGTTTGCAGGATTATTGACAGTATTTATTGCCGGTGTACCCATCATTATTTACACAGTTGTCAGTACCAATCAATTTAAAAATTCCTGGATTGGATTGCTGGGAGTATTAGGAATAGTGATTGCTCTCTTTGCTGCTGTCCGTTCGATCAGGCAAAAGGGACGACTGTATAAATTCATTGATAAAAAATTTCCTTCTTTTACTCCATCGATGGATGAGTTGTTTGCAGCAAATGTGGACACAACAAAATTTGCAGGGGCCATAGCATTTTCATTGGGAGTAGAACTTTGCGGCATAGCACATATTATTGTGGCGATGCTGGCGCTGGGCGTCCATGTATCGATTAGCGCTTCTGCCGCTGCATATATCATTGCTGTATTAATGATGGTGGTATCACCCTTTCTACGTGGTCTTGGCGCAGTAGAATTGTCGATGGTGTATGTGCTGGAACAATTTGGTTACAATACTGCACAGGCGCTTGCTATCACAGTTCTGTATCGTGTATTTGAATTCTGGCTACCGATGTTGTTTGGCCTGCTCAGTTTTGCCTGGAAAGGAAGAAAAGTATTTCTACGGCTGGCTCCTGCTCTTCTTGCGTTCATGCTTGGTATTACCAATATCATTTCAGTAGTAACTCCTCCAATCCGTCAGCGTTTGGATCTGCTGCGCGAATATATTCCGTTATCTGCCGTACATGCGTCTAATATATTAGTGCTGTTTATTGGTTTATCATTATTGGTTACCTCTGCCTTTTTGTTGCGGGGGTTAAGAAATGCCTGGCTGATCGCATTGACATTATCAGTTTTCTCATTGGTGGGCCACCTGACCAAGGCGCTCGATTATGAAGAAGCGGTTATAGCCGCTGTCACCATGGTTGTATTGATACTGACTGCTTCGCAATATCGTATCAGGAGTAGTAACAAATGGATGCAGGATGGATTGAAAATCGCAGCTATCAGTTTTGCAGCCGTCCTGTTATTCGGGTTTATCAGTTTTTATTATATAGATAAAAAACATTTCGCGGTCGATTTTACCTGGAAAGAATCATTGCTGCATACTTTCAGGATATTTTTATTGGTAGAAGATACCACACTCAACCCGGTAACACATTTCGGACATGAATTTATATTATTAATAAGAACGCTTGGATTTATGACCTGGGGTTTCCTGTTGTTTTCTATCATTAAACCTCACCTGGTCAAGCATGAAGTGAATGAAAATTATAAAGAGAAAGCAAATTTCTTACTTAGCCAGTTTGGTAATTCATCTACTGATTATTTTAAATTGTATAAAGACAAATTACATTTTTTCTCTGACCAGCATGAGGCATTCATTGCTTACCGTATTGCCCGTGGATTTGCTATTGTATTGGAAGAACCAGTATGTGCTGAAGAAAACAAGTTCGAGGTATTGATGGAGTTTGACAGGCATTGCCGGAAGATGGGATTAAAACCTGCTTTTTATCGTGTTGATGAAAATAGTCTCACCTGGTTCAATCAATTAAAGAAACAAAAAATACTGATCGGGCAGGAAGCTATTCTCGAGATCAATAATTTCAGCATGGAAGGAAAGGATAAAAAGGCTTTTCGCAATGCGCTGAACAGTTTGCAAAAGAAAGGTTATGCGGTTGCTACCCATAAAGCCCCTCAGGATATCGCATTTCTTCAAAAATTAAAATCAGTGTCTGATGAATGGCTGGAAAATTTTAATAAAAAGGAACTCGTTTTTTCACAGGGGATGTTTAATGAAAAAGAATTACTGCAACAGGATATTATTACATTACAGGATACCAGCGGATCGGTCAAAGCATTCTTAAACATCATTCCGGATTATGCCGAAGATGAATGTACCTATGACCTTATTCGCAAAACCAATGATGCCCCTGGGGGTTGCATGGATGCACTTTTGGTA
>JBDTPD010000241.1:0-6456 GCA_039932855.1 Chitinophagaceae bacterium
CTCTGTGGCTCTCTGTGTCCAATCCCGTAAATAGAATACAATAATAAGTGACTGACCTTCCAATATTAGATATCATCATTATCGCCGTCTATCTCCTCACGATGGTCGTGATCGGATTTTATTTTTCCCGAAAAAATAAAAACGCCGAACAGTTTACTATTGCCTCCGGCAAAATACCCGGCTGGGCCATCGGTCTTTCTATCTACGCCACTTTTTTAAGCAGCAATACATTTTTAGGTGTACCCGGCAAAGCATTTGGCGGTAACTGGAATTATTTTGTATTCAGCCTCTCTATGCCATTAGCCGCATGGGCCGCATCAAAATATTTTGTTCCCTTCTACCGTCGAACTGGTGATGTATCCGCCTATAGCAACCTGGAAAAAAGATTTGGCCCATGGGCCAGAACATACGCTGTCATTTGTTTCTTATTTACCCAATTCGCAAGGATGGGTTCTATCTTTTTTGGAATGGCACTAAGTCTGCAGGCGCTCACTGGCTTTTCAATGGCCTCCATCATGATCGTTATGGGCATTTGTATAATATTATATACCGTACTCGGTGGAATGGAAGCAGTGATATGGACCGAAGTGGTACAGGGAATTATTAAAACATTAGGCGCTATCCTCATTTTATATTTAATCATTCGCGAAATACCCGGTGGTGCAAAAGAGATCATCGAGATAGCGAAAGCTGATAATAAATTAAGTCTCGGCAGTTCTTCTTTCAATTTTACTGAATCTACTTTCTGGATGGTACTCGTCTACGGTTTTTTTATCAACCTCAATAATTTTGGAATGGACCAGAATTATGTACAGCGATACCACACCGCTTCTTCTTCCAAACAAGCATCCCGTTCAGTATGGTTATGTGTAGCTATGTATGTGCCTGCTTCGTTGTTATTTTTTATTATCGGTACTGCTTTATTCGCCTATTACCATATTCACCCGGAAATGATAGAGCCGGTTAAGTTACAGGTAGCCTCAGAACGATTGGGTAATGCAGCAACATCACAACAGATCCTCGGGCTGGCAGGTTCACTTCGGCCTGATGACTATGGTGATAAAGTATTACCACATTTTATGGTCACAAAAATTCCGACAGGTGTAGTAGGGTTAATTGTGTCGGCGATTCTGTCTGCAGCCATGAGCACGATCAGTTCGGGTATGAATGCATCGGCCACGGTATTTACTGCCGATATTTTCAAGAAGTATATTAATCCATTGAGCGACGATAAAAAATACCTGCGTGTATTGCGCATTGCTACTGTGCTTTTTGGATTGGCTGGTTTAGCTACTGGTCTCGCAATGATCGGTAGTAAAAGCATATTGGATACCTGGTGGGAGCTATCAGGAATTTTTGCCGGAGGCATGCTTGGTTTATTTTTATTAGGATTGATCAGCAGGCAAACGCGCAATCACGAAGCACTCACGGCTGTACTGATCGGTGTCATTGTTATTCTATGGATGACCCTTTCCGATCGCTTGCCAGCAAAATATGATTTTCTAAAAAATCCACTGCATAAGAACATGGTTATTGTGGTAGGTACGCTCACGATATTTCTTAGTGGATTATTGTTAACATATGGTAAGAGAAATAAATAATAGCCGGGAAGGCGGTAAGGCGAGAAGGAAACGTTACTTAACGTCTTACCGCCTTCCCGGCAAAAACAAAAAACATGAACTCTCCCGAAAAGAAATTTGTCCCCGTAATGATCACCCCATTCAATCTCAAAGCAAAGATTGACTTCGACGTGGTATCAAGACTAATCGATTTTTATTTAGCCGCAGGCGTAAAAGGATTTTTTGCCAATTGCCTCAGCAGCGAAATGTTCAGCATATCCGAAGATGAACGACTGGAACTTACCAAACATATTGTCGACTATGTCAATGGCCGCGTACCCGTTGTTGCTACCGGATCATTTGGGTTGACGATTGAAGACAAAGCAGAGTTTACAAAGAAGATCTATGATACGGGCATTGACGCCGTCATCCTGATCACCGGCCATTTTGCTAAAATCAATGAACCTGATGAGGTATTGTTGAAAAACTTTGATCAGATGTTTTCTCTTACAGGTGATATTCCATTAGGTCTGTATGAATGTCCCGCTCCCTACAAGCGTATCATCAGCGCCGAAGTATTTAAAACATTAGTGGATACCAATCGTCTTGTCTATCATAAAGACACATCAATTTCATTGGAGAATGTAAAGGCTAAACTCGAAGTCGCAAAAGGAAATACAAAGCTTGAGTTTTATGACGCACATACTCCCAATGCCATGTATTCTCTGCAAATGGGTGCAAAAGGAATGTCAGCTATCTCTGGAAATTTTTATCCGGAGATATTAGTTTGGATGTGTAACAACGCAAATGATCAGAGTAAACAAAAGGAAGTGGCATGGTTGCAGGAAGAATTAACAAAGGTCGATCCGCTTATTCATATCGCGTATCCAATGAGCGCAAAATATTTCCTGGGAGAAAGAGGATTGCCGGTAAGAATGATCAGTCGCTCACATATTCTTCAATTAACACCTAATCAGAAAGAAGTACTGGATGATATCCATCGACGTTTCCGAAATTGGTGTGAACAGCTTAAATTGACAATGGTAGACACACGACAATTTTCATAATAAATCACGAATGATGTATAGTCAAACATACAATAGATATTCAAGGCTGATCGGCGGATTGTTTCTCATGGCCAGTTTTTTACTGTGTAATAAAAATGTTTATTCACAGCAAAATAGCGATGCTGCTTACCGCAAACCGTTAAAAGAAGTATTGGCTGATGTAGAGAAACGATTCAACATTCGTGTCCGCTATGCAGATAGCATGGTGGTGGATAAATGGGTCAACTATGCTGAATGGCGCTATCGCAATGATGCCGAAACAACGTTGGAGAATATTCTCACACCATTGGATCTGAAAGCAAAGAAAGATGGTGATAAAAGATATAAGCTGAGCACCTATGAATATTATCGCTGGGAACCTGAAGAAGGCTGGGCCGACCTGGATCGTATCGCTGCTCATTATCAAAATGTAGGAGAATGGGAAGCGCGCAAACAATTATTAAAACCTTGTTTGTTTGATGCCTTACAATTATCCTCATTACCTGCATCGCCAAACGCTAAACCTATCATTACTCCAAAAAGAAAATTTGATGGATATACAGTAGAAAATATTGCCATTGAAATTTTACCGGGCTTATGGATCAATGGTTCTTTATATAAACCGGCAAAATATAAAGGCAAAATTCCAATCATTTTAAATCCCGACGGTCATTGGGAAAAACAACGTTACCGTCCCGATTGCCAGTACCGTTGTGCGGCCCTCGCAAAGATGGGAGCGATGGCATTCAGTTATGATCTTTTTGCCTGGGGAGAATCGTTATTACAATTTAAATCCGAAGATCATCGGCGCAGTTTAGCTATGACTATACAAGTACTCGGCAGTATTCGCATTCTTGATTATTTATTATCATTAAAGGATGCCGATACCAGCCGCGTTGCGATGACTGGTGGCTCCGGTGCGGGTAGTCACACCGTTCTTATGACCGCATTGGATGATCGTATAAAATTCAGTGCGCCTGTCGTTTCATTGTCTTCCTATTTCTATGGCGGTTGTCCTTGCGAAAGCGGAATGCCAATTCACAATTGCGGGAATCATACAGATAATGTAGAGATAGCTGCCATGGCTGCTCCACGTCCGCAGTTAGTAGTGAGTGATGGAAAAGATTGGACAGACAGAATGCCTGAACATGATTTTCCTTATTTACAAAAAATGTATGGCTGGTATGGAAAGAAGGATGATGTGATCAATGTACATCTCAAAGACGAGGGTCATGATTTTGGTATCAATAAAAGAACGGCCGTGTATGAATTCATGGCAAAATATCTTGGACTGAATCTGAAAGCCATCCAGGATGCGACGGGCAAGATCGATGAATCGCATATTACCATAGAAAAAGAACAAGCTATGTATGTATTTGGTGAAAATGGAGAATTGCTTCCAGCCAATGCTATCAAAGGCTTCGACAATCTTCAAGTCGTATTTAATAAGTCAATAGGAAAATAATTTATGAAAAGTATTATAAAACCAATCATCATCGGGCTGTTGTTGGTATCATTTTTACAAACAACTTCCTTTGCACAAAATAATCATCGTTATAAGGTAGGTCTGATCGATCTGATGCTGTTGAAAAGACAAAAGCTCGGCGCCATTCCACTTACCAAACAAATTGGTGCAGATGGACTGGAAGTAGATATGGGTGGATTAGGTACACGGCCAACATTCGATAACCAGTTATTGACTGACTCAGTAAGAAAACTATTTCTCGATAAAGCCAAAGAACTCAATCTCGAGATATTTTCATTGGCAATGACCGGCTACTACGCACAATCATTTTGTGGCCGTGAAGAATATAAGAAGAGTATTGAAGATTGCATCGCTACTATGAAACTGATGAATGTCAAAGTAGCCTTTCTTCCATTAGGTGTACAATGTGATCTGAAAAAAAATCCTGCTGTCCGTGATTCAGTCGTCGCACGATTAAAAATAGCTGGTAAAATGGCACAAGATGCCGGAGTTGTCATTGGTATAGAAACAGCGCTTAGTGCAACAGAAGAAGTAGCCTTACTCAAACAAATCAATTCAAAAGGAATAAAGATCTATTTCAATTTTTCCAATCCTTTAAAAGAAGGTCGTGATCTGATAAAAGAATTAAAGATCCTTGGTAAGGATCGCATCTGCATGATCCATGCTACCAATAAAGACAGTGTCTGGCTCGAAAACGATCCGCAGATCAATATGCCTCTTGTAAAAAAGACATTGGATAAAATGAAATGGTCAGGCTGGCTGGTCATCGAACGCAGTCGTGACGGAAAGAAGCCGTCTGATGTAAAAGGCAATTATGGAGCGAATACGGCTTACTTAAAGAAAATATTCCAAAATCAGTATGCAGTCTATCAGTCGGCAGTCCCTTGATAATCGACCCTAACTATTGGTTTGTTACGAGTATATAAGCAGCATCAACTCCTCATAAACGACTGTGACTGCCGACTGCCGGCTGACAGACTGCCTAATCAAACTCCAGTCTATCCCTATAATAGTAATATCGTCCATCTTTTTAGCGAATACTTACATTTTTCCAAGTCGCTTACAATCCTACATTTAGTAGCTAATTGCCTGCTAATTAGAGACATTTAATAGCAACAACAGAAAATAAATGAGACGATTGCCAACAAGCCTGCTTGCATTTTTAATGCTTTTAAGTTCCATCATTGCACAGGCAACTGATCTGTATGTTTCTCCCAACGGATCAGATACCAATCCCGGTACAAAAGACAAACCACTCGCTACAATCATGATGGCATTGCGAAAAGCAAGAGAACTTCGCCGCTTGCATGATGCATCAATCAGTAACGGTATTCACATTATTCTTACCAACGGTACTTATCAATTATACGAACCGATTTTTATCAGGCCCGAAGATACCGGTACAGCTACGAGTCCAACCTGGATAGAAGCTGCACCAAATGAAAAGCCCGTCATCAGTGGCGGCATGACTATTACGAATTGGTATCAACCCAAACAAAAGATTGCGGGCCTTCCTTCAACGGCACAGGGAAAAGTATGGGTGGCTGATCTGTCAGCGCCGAATGGACAACTGCCTGCGTTCCGCCAATTATGGATCAATAATAAAAAAGCTATCCGCGCACGTGACCGCAATGCCGATAGCATGAATAGAATTTTATCATGGAACCATGTTACCGAAGAATGCTGGATACCGACGCCAGCAACTCCTGATCTGCGCAATGCATCGGGTATAGAAATGTTTATTCATCAATGGTGGGCCGTTGCTACATTGCGCATTAAAAAAATGGAAGTACATGGTGATAGCGCCAAACTTTCTTTTTATCAACCAGAAAGTAAAATTCAAAGTGAACATCCATGGCCCGCACCATGGGAGTCTAAAGAAACAGGCAACTCCGCTTTTTATTTAACCAATGCCATTCAATTGCTCGATGAACCCGGTGAATGGTTTCTTGATGCGAACACGCATAAATTATATTATTGGCCACACAACGGAGAAGATCTTCGTACAGCTACCGTCACTGCACCACTTTTAGAAACATTGGTGTGTACTGAAGGGCTGATTGATCATCCTGTCAGTTATATTTCTTTCAACGGAATTTCTTTTCAGCATACTGGCTGGCTTCGCCCATCGCAACAGGGACATGTAGCATTGCAGGCTGGTATGTATTTACTCGATGCCTACAAATTGAAAACGCCAGGTACGCCGGACAAAGCAGGATTAGAGAACCAGGCATGGATAGGTCGTCAGCCAGCTGCCGTAGAAGCGTCGTTTGCGAATCATATCAGTTTTACTAATTGCCGCTTTGAACATTTGGCAGCAACGGGATTGGATCTTAAAAAAGCAACCAATCATGATGAGATCATT